>PEWM01000122.1 GCA_002779455.1 Deltaproteobacteria bacterium CG07_land_8_20_14_0_80_60_11 | reverse complement strand
CCGTTAGAACCATATCCTGACAGGGGATGACGTCTTGCAGTTTGTCAAACAGAAAGAGGCGCATTTCTTCCAGGGTCTGGAGGGCGCTGATTTCCCGGACAACCTGGCAAGCCGCCCTGGTCTGGGTATGGGCTCGCTCCAGTTCCTGGGCCTGTTCTTCTAAGCGCCGGGTATAATCCTCCTGCCGAGCCACCATCTGATTGAAAGAAACTGCCAGGGTAGCGATTTCATCCTGGCCCTGCACGGCAACCTGCACGTTCGTTTCGCCCCGGTCAATCTCCCGGGTCGCTTCCACCAGAGCGGCCAGCGGCCGGGTGATCCGCCTCACGAACCACAGGCTTCCTACCCAGGCAATCAGGAGAATTGCCAGGGTGAACAAGACGATTTCAACCCACAGCTCGGTTACCTGGCGCCGGTAGTGATTTTCCGAAAACCCCAGGCGCAGCACCCCGGCTTTGCCTGCGAAGATGGGCCAGGCCGCATCTATGTAGTATTCCCCGCGCTGGGAAATGATTTCCCGCAGGCGGGGCTGGCTCCCGGAAGCAATATCATTGGCCCCGATCAATGCCTCGGGGATGCCCTGCTCAAAGGTATGGGCCAAAATCTGCCCATCCCTTAAGACCAGGATATATCCCAGGGCGGGATTGCTTTGCGCCTGCTGGTCCAGCATTTTCTGGAGGGCGACCAGGTCGTTGACCAGGATCTTGTCCGCGGCGTCCAGGGCCAGGGTTTGGGCCGCGTTTTCCACCTGCCCCAGCATGGCCTTGCGCAGGGCCGAACTGTATTGCCGCGTGACCCATGAGGCAATAATGAGCCCGCTGAGGATTATGAGAGCGCTGACCGCAATCAGCAGCTTGCTCTTGAGGCTCTTAAGGCGCATGGGGCTTGTCCTTCTGGCCGGCCAGGGACTGGTGTATCCGCCGCAAATTTTCATACCAGGCTTCTTGGGGCGGGATAAAGCGGTCAATCATTAATTCCGCCAGAATTTTTTTCCCCTCCGGGTCCTGGTGCATGGCGAACAGAATCTCCCGGAGGCGCTGTTTTATCGGCGTCGGGAGGTCCCGGGAAGCCACTAAAGGAGGAATGCCATATGGTTCGGATTTCCTGATGATGCGGGTTTTGGCAGTAAAGGCCGGGGTTTTCTCCTGATAAAAATCCCAAATCAGGCTGTCCACGGTGGCGCCGTCCACCAGATTTCTGGCTACCGCCATGATGGAGTTGTCGTGGCTATACGTATACACGATGCGGCTGAAAAAGGTTTCCGGCTTCTCCTGTATCTGTGCCAGCCAATAGGTGGGCACCAGTCTGCCGGTATTGGAATCGGGGTCGGTGAAGGCGAAGGTGCGCCCTTTAAGATCTTCCAGACGCTGAAAGGAGCTATCTTTATTGACAATCAAATAAGAGCGGTAAAAATGGCTTCCCCTGACCTCGGGTACGGCCAGGAGGACAAATCCGAACTTTTCCCGGCCGGAGACATATGGTCCCGAGCAGATGAAAGCTAAATCGATCTGACTTTTCTGGAGGAGTTCGTCGATCTCTCCATAAGTCTTGCGCTGGACGAATTCCAGGTTTTTATCCAACTTGCGGCCGAGATAAGCCAGAATCTGCCGGTAAAGGTTGAAGGTCTCTTTGGGCGAGATCATCGCCGCCACCGCCACCCGGAGGGGAGGAGTCGGCGAGGCGCGATCCCCTGGGCGGGACACCGGGACGGTCTGAGAAAAGTCAACCACGGCTTTATCACTATCGCCGCTGCAGCCAATGATCATCAAGGCCAGCCCGAGAGCCAAAACTCCGGGGGCCAGGCTGGCGGATCTCAGGAGAAAGCGCAGTAAAGTCATGGCGTACCGCAAGAAAATAGTAATGGTTCCGGCGGCTTTCTCAAGTCTTTTTATCTCAACTTTGTCCTTTATGCAACCAAAGCCAGGTCCTGCAGCAGCGGCCGGGGGTCCACCAGGTGGCGGACGAACCATTCCTCGTAATCCTCCGCGCCCAAAGCCAGGGCCAGGATTTCGGAAAAGTGGAAAATCGGCAGCCGGGTTTTCGTAGTGCAGCGGATTTCCAGGTTGAGCTGACACATGGCGCAGGCGGTCACCAGGCAATTGGCTCTCGAAGCTACGGCGCTGTCGATGATCTCGTTCACCAGAGGCGTTACGACCTCCGGGTCGGTGGCCGACAGGAAAGAACCGCAGCAGCGGTGCGAGAGAGCCGTGGTGACGGGTTCGGCCCCCAACGCCGTCAGGATGTTCTCCATTTCGCCTTGAAAATACTTCTGCCGGGAGAGACGCGGCGGGCGAGCCAGGGTGCAGCCATAGTAGGGCACGAACTTCAACCCCTTCAGGCTGCGCCGGGCTTTTTCCCCCAGGCGGTTCAGACCGTAGCGCACCAGGACTTCCATGAAGTGGATGATTTCCACGTCAAGATTGATGGGCCGGCCGAACTGCTCTTCCAGATTCCGGCGGGTCTCGCCATCATCTCTCAGACAGAGTTGAGCGCTCCGGAGATAGTGGAGGCAGCGGGGACACATGGCCACCAGGGGCCTGCCGGCCGGGGCCAGGGAGAGGTTCCGGGCCGCCATGGCCAGGGCCAGATTTTTGCACAAGGTGCTGGCCGAAGAAGAGCCGCAGCAGTTCCAATCCTCAAGTTCAATGAGATTGAGCCCCAGGATGCGGGCGCTCTTGATCATGGACAGGCTGCTCTCCACCGCCGTGGTGGCCAGGGAACAGCCCGGGAAGTAGGAAAAATCCATCTGAGATATCTGACTCATGACGTCTCCCTCCAGTAGCATTGAAAGAGGCCGGCGATCTCCTTGATATCCTTAACCTTGGAAGGCCACAGGTCCAGCTTGCGCTTGGCCAGCATCTTCAAGCCCACGTCCAGGTCCTTGAACCAACTCTTGGTGCTCATCTTGTGACGCAGCATAATGCCGAGTTTATGAGCCCGGCCGTAGCGCTCCAGCGACCGCAGCACCTCTTCGTGAAAGTCCAAAATATGAGGACTGCCGATGGCCACCCCCTCCTCCACTGCCATGAGGCGCAGCGTATCCATCACCGCCGCCAGATCGATACCCATAGGGCACTGGCTCGAGCAGGTGTGGCAGCCCACGCAGACCCAGATGGTCTTGCAGGTGAGCGCCTCCTGGGTCATGCCGTATTGTAGGAGGCGTAGCACCGCATTGGGAGGATAGTCCATAGCTTTTATGAAGGGGCATCCCCCGGCGCAGGCCCGGCATTGGTAGCAGGCCTTAAAATTCGTGCCGCTCCGGGCCATCACTGCGTCGGCCAGAGAGCGTTTTTGGCTGGCCGTATCCATGGTTTGGATTCCTGCTGAAACCGGTAGTTGAGGTCGAAGCATGATAAAAACTCCTCGTCAATGCTGCTTGTCCTGATAATTCTTGATGGCCAGGGTCAAGGCTTCCGCCCCTAAATTGGAGCAGTGCAGCTTATTGGGGGGCAGGCCGCCCAGGATCTCGGCCACCTGTTTATTGGTGATCTTCTTCGCCTCCTCCAGGTCCTTGCCTTTGGCCATCTCGCTCACCATGCTGGACACGGCGATGGCGGCCACGCAGCCAAAGGTCTGGAACTTGACGTCTTCCAGGCGGTTGTCTTTGACTTTGATATAGAAAGTCATCATATCCCCACACACGGGATTCCCCACCTCACCGATACCGTCGGCATCCTCGATCACCCCGGTATTGCGGGGATTGGTGAAATGATCCATCACGATGTCGCTATACATGGTCATGCTCCTGATGCTTTAATCTTAGTCCGACTCAACAGATCGGCTAGGGTAATGGACTGCAACTTATCAAACATGGCCTGGGCCGCTTCTTGCCAGATGGAGCGCGTCGGGCAGACTGGGGAGCGCTCGCAGATCATGGGGTTGTCGGAACATGCAGCCAGGCTGGCGCTGTCTTCCAGCAAGGCCACGATTCCCCCCACCGTAATCTCCTCCGGGGGCCTGGCCAGCGTATGACCGCCTTTGGGGCCCCGCACACTCCGAATATAATTAGCCTTTTTCAGAGGAATGATGATTTGTTCCAGATACTTTACCGAGATGCCCTGCCGCTTGGCCACGTTGGCCAGGTGAATGGGGCCATCATGATAATGCTGGGCCATATCCAGCATGAGCCGGGTGCCATAGCGGCTTTTGGTGGAGAGCTTCATGTTCAGGCCCCCGCGGCCTCGGTCATTTTCTTCCGCCAGACCGGCGAGAAGGAGCGGAGTCTTTCTACTGCCGGGGGCAGATGCGCCAGAACGTGTTGCACCTCTTCTTCCCGGTTATCGCGACTCAGGGTAAAGACCAGGGAGCCCTGGGCCACTTCCGGCCTGATGCCAATGGCCCCCAGGACCGGCGAGGTCTTGAGCGCCTTGGAGGCGCAGGCGGAACCGGTGTTGGCATAGACCCCCCGGCTGCTCAACATGAAAATCAAGGCCTCGCCTTCAATGCCTTCAAAGCAGAAACTGGCATGCCCCGGCAATCGCTTTTCCGGATGGCCGGTATAAAAGACGTGGGTAATATGCTTCCGGACTCCGGCGATCAACAGGTCCCTCAGCTTCGTCAGGTAGATGGCTGTCTCATCCAACTCCTGCCAGGCTAACTCCGCGGCGCGCCCCAAGCCCACGATGCCGGGGATGTTCTCCGTGCCGCCCCGGCGGCCGCTTTCTTGAATGCCGCCATTGAGCTGGGGCACCAGGCGCAGTTTGTTGCGGAAATACAACGCCCCGATGCCTTTGGGGGCTCCCAGGGCCGGCCCGGAAATAGTTAACAAATCCACCCCCAGCTCTTTGACATCTACCGGCACCTGGCCTACGGTAGCCACGGCATCGGTGTGAAAAGCGACTCCGGCCGCCCGGCACACCGCCACCAGCTCCGGGATATCCTGGACCGTGCCGATCTCGTTACTGCCGTGACCGATGGACACCATGACCGTGGCCGGGGTGAGGGCCTGCTTCAGACGGTCCGGATCGACCCGGCCGTATCGGTCTACGGGCAGGAAGGTTACTTCAAAATCGAAAAATTTTTCCAGGAATCTCGCCGAATTGAGCACCGAGTGATGTTCGATGCCCGAAACAATCAGGTGTCTTCCTCTCTTCAGAAAAGTAGCCTGGGCCAATCCCTTGATGGCCAGGTTATTGGCCTCGGCGCCGGAGGAGGTGAAGATAATCTCATCATCTCGGGCGCCGATGAGCCGGGCCACCTTCCCCCGCTGCTCTTCCATGACCGCTTTGATTGCCGATCCAAGGTCGTACACCGCCGAGGGATTGCCGAAACGTTCGACAAAAAAAGGCAGCATGGCCTCCATAACTTCGGGGCGAACCGGCGTGGCCGCGGCGTGATCCATATAGGCTCGTTTCATGACTTTTCCTCGGATTGCTTCTTAATGTAGAGTTTATAGCAATCGCCGCAGGCATCTTCACTGATGCCCAGGAATTCTTGCCCGTGTTTGGCGCACCAGGCCGGGATGTCTTCCAGGGCGCCGTCGTAATCGGTTAAAATTTCCAGTACCTGACCCGGCTTCAGGTCTTTAATTAACTCCATCGGCTCCAGGAGATGCATGGGGCAAGCACGATAGACCAGATCCGCCGTGGCATCGGCCTTACATTCGGTCAAGAACTTCATCCTTCCTCTCCTCCGGGCAGGTGGAACCATCAAGCACTGTTACATTATATATTAACCAAGTATAGAATAATGTCAAGAGCGCATACCCAATAAAATTTTAACGACGATAACCATTAGTAATCGTTAAAAAAGTATCTCTACGGCCTGGTAGGGACACACCGGCAGGCAGAGCTCACAAGCAATGCAGCGCTCTTGGTCGAAGGAAACGGTCATGCTGTGGCGGTCGGCCACCGCCAGCGCCTGGGTGGGACAGGGGCCGGTGCAGGCGGTGCAGTGGATGCAGCGCTCTTCGTGCCAGCGCACTTCTTTGGAGAGAGGTTCCACCCCCACCCCCAGTTCCGTCAGAAAGGCCACGGCCTCAGCCAACCGGCCGTTGCCGTTCCCCAGCTCCAATACCATACTGCCCCATTCCTGGGGGGTGATGCGAGCCCTCAAGATGTTAACCACCAGGCCGTAATCCGTAATCAGACGGTAGGTGATGGCCTGACCGATGAGGTGGGGCGGAAAGTTTAAGACCAATTTCTTTTTCGGCATGATAACCTCCTCCTCTCAAACCAATGAGCAATCAAAAGACTATTTTTTGTCATTCTGAGCGCAGCAAGAATCTCTTTTATAAAGCCGCCGAGATTCTCTCCGCTGCGCTCCGTTCAGAATGACATGAATATTCATATTTTTTTTACTGCAACTCCGTATCAGGCAACCGCGTTTCGGTTCGGTGGCTCATAGGGCCGTTCTTTCAGGGGCTTGAAGGCGTAACCGGAATCCGGACCCGGCAGGGGCGCCAGGGGTTCGGCCAACCAGAAGCTCCCTGTCTCAATCCACTCTTGCAAAATCCGGGCGACTTCCCGGGCCCGGGCGTAGGAGGAGAGCCCGGCGGTGACCACCTTTTTACCGTTCACGGAGATCTCCCCACTTTTCAACTGGGCCACCGTCACTTCCGCCAGGACCTCCGGCTTGCCGTTGGGGTACGCCTCGCTGTAATCCACCACGGGCGCGATGATGTCGGCGTCGGAAACCGCCACAAACTCCATAATTTCCTCATTCAGGATGGGGATGGGAATGCCCAACCCCACCGTCAAGGTTACGCCGTAGCCGGTGAAGGAGGCGCCCCGGAGCCATCGGGGGCTCATGTGTTTCAAATCTCCGGTGACCGCGAGGGTTCCGGCCCCCCGCTTGGGCACCCCGCCGTTGGTCCGGGGCATGCCGGGATTGTGCTGGGTGCCGTGGCTCACCACCAGGCCCTGGCCCCCTCCCAGGAAGATGCGAGTGCCCACCCCGATGGTGCGGTAGAGGGGATCATTGAGCAGCGGGCTGAGCTGCCCGGCGGTGCAGTAGTTGGCGTTCCGCATCCTCGGCTGTAGCACCCCCATGTAGGTATAACGGACCCGGTCCGAGAGGTTCACTGCGACGTTGTAGTTCTGATAGGCGTTACGCATATTGAAGAGCACCGCCTCGTTCATATCCGCCAGGCGGATCCAGGTGTCCAGGGTCTTCCGGGGATAACAGTCGGTGCCATAGGTTGAGGCGGTCAGGCGCACATCTTTTCCCCCCACCAGGTCTTCGATGACATGGCCGCCGCCGTAAGGGAATTTCCCCGGGAAGACCTTGTTACGGGGGTCGTCGTCGGGGAGCGCGGTAGCGCCGACCAGGATATCCACCGCCGCGAAGCCGGCATAGGCCGCGACTTCGTTCAGCGTTACCCGGCCGCCGCCGATCTTCATGCGGGGGGTGGCGTGCCCCACGTTGAAGTAGGCCCCCGATGAACACATGGGTGCAAAGGTGCCGGTAGTCACCACGTCCACCATGGCCGCCGCCTGTTTCACGCCCTTTGCCCGCACGACCCCGATGATTTCTTCGGCGGTGAGCACCACTGCCCGCCCTGCCTTGATTTTCTCGTTGATTTCCTGGATGGTCTTGGCCATCGGTCACCTCGTTTGCTGAAAAATTAATGCTTCTATTTTATACCATAATGATATATATAAAACCAATAATTATAATTTCAATAAAAAATGTGATCGTCCGGGCCTCTGGCCCAATGGGCGGCGTTTCCTAAAACCGCCGGCGCCGGCGATCACCAGGTGGTTTAAGCCATGGCAGCCGTAAATCCGCAAGAATTGGAGCAGTGCAAACTGGAAGTGGCCGCGGGGCAGTCCTTACGGGAAGAGATTCCCGAGATTGTCGGGCAGCTCGTGGATTCATGCGGCGAGGGGTGCTTTGAGCACATCAGCCCGGAGCCCATCCCTTCCCGGGAGAAGGTGATCGATCTTATCCACCGGGCCTGCCGCCTCCTTTACCCCGGCTATTATATTGCCGCCAGGGTGGATATGGTCAACCTGAGTTACTATTTAGGCCAGGAGGCGGTGGGGTTTTTTGAGGTGCTCGCCCAGCAGATCACCCTCTCCCTGCGGCATGAGTGCCTGCGCTACGGTCTTCCCTGCACTCACTGCCAGGAGCGGGGGCAGTCCGAGGCCATCCGCCTGATGCGCCGGTTACCGCGCCTTAGAGCCGTCCTGGCCACGGACGTTCACGCCGCCTATGAGGGAGACCCCGCCGCCAAAAGCCATGACGAGATCATCTACAGCTACCCGGGGCTTTTTGCCGTCACCGTCTATCGGCTGGCCCATGAACTCTGGGAGCAGCGGGCGCCGCTCTTGCCCCGCATCATGACGGAGTATGCCCACAGCTTAACCGGCATCGACATTCATCCCGGAGCCAGGATCGGCGAGAGTTTCTTCATCGACCACGGCACCGCGGTGGTGATCGGGGAGACCACGGAAATCGGCGAACGGGTGAGACTCTACCAGGGTGTGACCCTGGGCGCCCTGTCCCTCCCTAAAAATGAGGTGGAGGCCCTGAGGACCAAGAAACGGCACCCCAAGGTGGAAGACGATGTGATTATCTATGCCGGGGCCACCATCCTGGGCGGGAAAACGGTGATCGGAGCCCGCGCCGTCATCGGCGGCAACGTCTGGCTCACTGAATCGGTGCCCCCGGACACCAAGGTGTTCCTGAAAAAGCCGGAATTAGTCTACAAGCTCCACCGCTCCCGCCAGGGTTCGGCGACGGCTGGGGGGAAATAACCATGAGGCAAGTGTTTCCGCAGGTGGTCCAGGCCGTGGGGGCCACGCCCCTGGTGCGCTTAAATAACCTTACCCGGGGACTTGAGGCCACCATCCTGGCCAAGCTGGAGTTCATGAACCCCCTGGGCAGCGTCAAGGACCGCATCGGGGCGGCCATGATCCTGGAGGCGGAGAAGCGCGGCCTCCTTTCTCCCGGCGCCCTGATCGTGGAGCCCACCAGCGGTAACACCGGCATCGCTCTGGCCTTTGTGGCCGCTGCCCGGGGCTACCGTCTGCTCCTTACCATGCCCGACACCATGAGCCTGGAGAGACGAAAGCTCCTGAAACATTTGGGAGCGGAGGTGATTTTGACCCCAGGGAGTCAGGGCATGACCGGAGCGATTAACCGAGCCAGGGAAATCCTGGCTGAGACCCCAGGCGCCTATATGCCCGACCAGTTCAGTAACCCGGCCAACCCCGGCATTCACCGCCGGACTACGGCCGAAGAGATTTGGCGGGATACCCGGGGCGCCGTAGATATCCTGGTGGCCGGGGTGGGCACCGGCGGCACCATCACCGGGGTGGCGGAAGCGATCAAGGCCCGTAAACCTTCTTTCCGGGCCGTGGCCGTTGAGCCTGCGGCCTCCCCGGTGCTCTCCGGCGGCCCCCCGGGCCCCCATCTGATTCAGGGCATTGGGGCGGGGTTCATACCCCAGGTGTTGAACCGGGAAATCATTGACGAAGTTATCACCGTAGCCGACGAAGACGCCCTGGAAACTGCGAGAGCGGTGGCCAAACGGGAAGGCATCCTCTGCGGCATCTCCTCCGGGGCCGCGGTGTGCGCCGCGCTTAGCCTGGCCCGCCGCCCCGGCAATCGCGGCAAACAGATCGTGACCATTCTTCCCAGCACCGGGGAACGGTATCTGAGCACCAAACTGTTCCTTGACTGATACCGTGTGGTAAGCCGTTAAGTAATTCCTCTCGCTCCCAAGCTCCTGTTTGTGAACGCCGGTTTTCGGCGGAGTGAAGTTTGGTTTCCCCATCGGTTGGTGGGCAGGTCAACGCAGGCCATTTATTAGGTCAGAATCCACTGCTGTCCGGTAGAAATTACTTGAGATAGCAAGTAAAACAGCCCCATCGCAGCCAATCAATGCTATAATGGGTTCAGCGAAAACCTAAACATTGAAAGGAGTTATGGGGCTTATGGCACATTGTAGCACACTCATGGGTCAATTACTACAACTCATACCGAGACATGTTTTCGATCACCTGGTGGACACCCATGCCTGGCAGGGGGCGAAACCGCGAAAATTCACCTATTGGTCGCACCTGGGGGCCATGCTCTTCGGCCAGTGGAGCGGCCGCAAAAGTCTACGGGACCTGGTGTTCAGTGTCAATCAGCAAGTCCGCAAATGCTATCATTTGGGCCTTACCACGGTGAAGCGCTCTACCCTGGCCGGCGCCAATCAGCAGCGCCCCGCCGTCATCTTCGAGAAGACCTGCTATAAGCTGTACGAGCGGCTCTCCGCCGAACTGGCCACCCAGTCTCAGGAGGCGCCTAATACCAATTTGACATCAAACATAGAGTAATGATATATTGGGCAGGGGCTGAAAAAGATGCGCAAACCTGCCCAGATCGAATCTTGACTGACGCCGGAAGAATTGCTGTCTTGGCTGAAAGAATCTCCCACGGTTGAGGCATATCAGAAAAG
>PEWM01000144.1 GCA_002779455.1 Deltaproteobacteria bacterium CG07_land_8_20_14_0_80_60_11 | reverse complement strand
CCGCCAGCTGCCGCACCAACTCCCAGCTGCGCGGGCCGTGGCCGGTGAAGGTAAGCTGTCGCTCACTCTCCCCCATGATCTCCATATCCACTTCCAGGTAATCGCCGGGGAGCAAGGGGGCCAGGCGCCGGGCCCATTCCACCGCCACCACCTGGGGGCCGGAGAGATATTCTTCCAGGTCCGGGAGCAGCTCCAGCGGCAGGTCTTCCAGGCGGTAGAGGTCCAGGTGGACCAGAGGGACGCGCCCGGGATACTCGTGCATCAGGGTGAAGCTGGGGCTGGCGACTACGTGGGGCGGCACCTCAAGGCCCTCGGCCAGGCCGTGGACGAACTCCGTCTTGCCGCTGCCCAACTCACCGTTAAGGGCCACCACATCCCCCGGGGCAAGCCATGGCCCCAACCGGGCCGCCAGGGCCCGGGTCGCCTCGGGACTCCGGCTGACCCGCACATACGGTTTCATACCGGGTTAATGTGACGCTTCATAATTGATATGGTAGGTAAATCTGGATTTTTTCTCCCCCCTTTCCTAAAGGGGATGTTGTACTTGACATGCCCATGGAAGGGGGAAGATTGAAACAAAGGTTTCTCGCCAATGAGGGGCAATATCGCCCCCTGAGAATTTATTATTTACGCAAACAAGCCGGGCAGGTACATCTCATAGAATGCTGCTTATGTGATAAACCGTGGATTGTTTCTCCATCTGAATCATATCTATCTTGAATTATATTAAAATATGTTAAATCATCAGCTTGATATCGTCTAAAAGTAGCATATGCAATATGGTCGGCTAATTGGATCAGGCGAGAGGATTTTGAATCCAAAAACATTGGAACCTCGATTAAATCTCTTGGAATTCGCCATCTTGTCCCCCCCTGTCTAAAGCTGATAGCCAATTTCTGGAGAACATTCTCATAAATACTTTTGTCGAGAATTATTAGGCCCTTTTCCTTTTCTCTGGTTTGACGATAAATTCTGTCAAGAAACATTTGAAACCTGCTGCATATATCTTCAAAAGCATACTCAACAGGGTCTTTAGTGGCGCAATCAGGTTTGTAGACAGCACAGGCGAAGGCCGCGGTCTTGGAATATTGGTCGGTAAGGGATCGCAGCACTCTTTTTATGATTTCTTTTCTATTTTTTATACCTTTCCAGGGACCTAAGCCCGAATGAATTTCTGATGCATGAAATTCAAGAGTATCGGGGCTTTCAGGGGAAAGTTCCTGAGCATATTCGTCTAGATATTTTCTAAGGTAATATATTTTGCTATCATGTACACAAACTCCTCCGAGAACAAAATGATGTTCGGTGGTGTTTAGAACACTTCCAGAATCATCTAAGTATAGGAAATACATTTTGTCCTCCCTCCGAAATTATTAAGCCCCCTGTTCTTGCGAGCAGGGGGCTTAACAGATAGCCAGGTGGACCTTGTTCTCCATCAGACCGCTTAATGCAGCCTTCCTGACCCTTGCTTGCCGGGTGGGTGTAATCCCAGTGAACCGCCACCAAGCAGCTCTCCCGACTTGCACCTATAAATTAATAGCGATTGGCAAATTTGTCAAGATAAATTTTTAAGGGGAACCCTGATTTTTAGGAAGGATTTCCCTGATTTAATATATGCAATGTTTTTGCCATTTCTAAAATGGGGTAAGGGGGGATTAGATAAGCGCCTGATAATCCCCCTAAATCCCCCTTTAAAAAAGGGGGACGTGCAATAGCGCTACCCTGCTTCACTCGCCGGGTTCCCGGGCCATAGCCCGGACCAGGTCCATCTTGCCGATGACGCCCACGATTTTGCCCCCCTTGAGCACCGGGATGGTGTGCATCTTCTGTTTGGCCATGAGCGCGGCGATCTGGGAGACCGGGGTGTCCGGGGCCACCGTGACGGGGTTGGGGGTCATACAATCACCCACCGTGGCGCCCAGCATCTTTTCCACCCGCTGGATTAAATGCGAAGGAATCTGGAGGTAGATATGGAGGTCCAGGATATTGATGGCCGGAGGCAGTTCCAGGTCCCGGGCCCGCTCCACCAGGTCGCTCTGGGTGATAACCCCCACCAGGCGGCCGCCTTTATCCACCACCGGCAAGCCGCCGATTTTGCGGTTCTCCAGGATCTTGGACAAATCCGCAATAGAGGTTTCCGGGCTGACCGTGAGAACCTCCGTGGTCATGATATCACGCGCGTAAAGCATATATCTCCCTCTGCCGGGGGTATCGTCCCCTGGCTGAATTCTGTGAGCATTTGGGGCCAGACGGCCAGCAGGTCACCGGCGATCATCCCCCGGGGCCCGTGGCGGCTGACAAAAAAATCGGCGGCCAGGCCGTGGAGGTAGACGCCCAGGCGGGCGGCGTCCCAGGGCGCCAGGCCCTGGGCCAGAAAACCGCCGATCAGGCCGGTGAGGACGTCCCCGGCGCCGCCGCTGGCCAGGGCCGGATTCCCGGTGGAGTTGAGCGAGGCGCGGCCGTCGGGGGCGGCCACCACCGTCTGAGCCCCTTTCAGCACCAGGGTGACCCCGAGACGGGCCGCGGTTTCCCGGGCCAGGTCCAGGCGCCGGGCCTGCACTGCCGGGGTGGAAAGTCCCACCAGCCGGGCCATTTCGCCCGGGTGGGGGGTCAGGATCCGGGGTCCCGCCGCGTTTTTGAGGCCCGCGGTAACCCCCGCCAGATTGTTGATGCCGTCGGCATCGATAACCATAGGACAGGCAAGGTCGCGCCCCAGCCGCCCAACCAGCTCCCGGGTCTCCGGGTGGGTCCCGATCCCCGGCCCCAGGGCCACGGTGAATTTTTCGTCCAGGAACTCCACAATCGGCTTCAGGGCCGCAACGCCCAGGGCCCGGGCCCCCGCCGCCTCGGGCAGGGGCAGGGTCATGGCCTCGGTGAGCTTCGCTTCCAGGATGTCGTTGAGGCTGGCGGGGACCCCCAGGGTCACCAGCCCGGCCCCGGCCCGGAGCGCCGCCTCGGCAGCCAGCGCCGCGGCCCCGGTTTTGCCGATGGCGCCGGCCAGAACCAAAAGGTGGCCGAAGGTCCCCTTGTGGCTGCCGAAAGGCCGGGGCGGCAGTAACGCCCGCATTTCCCGGGCTTCGGCGAGCGAAACCGGCGCCTCCTGGGCAAAATTCGGGGGGATGCCGATATCCACCTGCCAGAGGCGCCCGACGTAATCCCGGCCCGGCGGCAGCACCTGGCCGAGCTTGGGCCAGCCGTAGGTCACGGTAACCTGGGCCTTCAGGGCCACCCCCAGCACCTCCCCGGTATCGGCGGAGAGGCCCGTGGGAATATCCACCGCCAAAACCTGGGGCCGCAGGTGGTTGATCCGTTCGATCAAGGCGGCCATCAACCCTTTTACCGGGGAATTGAGGCCGGTGCCCAACAGGGCGTCCACGATGAGGCCGGCTTTGGCCAGCCGATGGATGGTGGGGTTCAGGTCCGCGTCGGTGAGGACCTCCGCCACCGCGACCCCCAGGTGGGCCAAAATCTCCAGGTTGACCCGGGCATCCCCGCTCACCTGATCCCGCGGCCCCAGGAGAAAAATGGCCACCGGGAGGCCGGCGTTGGCCAGGTAGCGGGCCACCACGAAACCGTCGCCGCCGTTGTTGCCCCGCCCGGCCACCACCGCCACTTCGCCCTGAGGGGCGGGGAATTCCCGCCGGAGAATCTGGTAGGTCGTCCGCCCGGCATTCTCCATGAGGACCAGGGAGGGGATGCCGAGGTCTTGGATGGCCCGGCGGTCCAGCTCCCGCATCTCCGACGCCGTCACGAGTTTCATGTCTCAACCTGAGTCTGAAATTTACGCTATAAGATAACACACCCCCCGGGGTATTAGCAATTAGCAGTGAGCAGTGAGCAGTGAGCAGTGAGCAGCGAGCAGCGAGCAGCGAGCAGTTCCTCATGAGCCTCTGGCTCACCCGTAAATCATGAAAAGTTGGTATTGGCTGGTGGCACAGCCTTTCCAGGCTGTGCACGACTAACCTGCTTCCTGGACACAGGCTGGAAAGCCTGTGCCACCGAATTAAAGAACTTTTCAGTGAGCAGTCAGCCAAGACCAGGGATGGGGAAAACAATTCCTCCAGGCTACTTCACCGCCCTCAACTCAATCCTCACCCCCCAAGGGGGAGAGGAGGTTGCCATCAGGCTGTTGAAAAACCGGCTTTTTTCATCCTGAACGGCGTGAATGGTCTCAACTGATTGAAAATGACAGATTATTCGCTTGGATCAGGATGATCATTATCTACGGTATGAGGTTGAGAAATGGTTTTTTTTCTTGGCTGAAAGCTGATGGCTGATGGCTGAGAGCTATGGTCACAGAAAAGGCGGCCCGGGGGCCGCCTGATCGTCTCGATGAAAAGGTGGTTTCCCTACCAGTGGTAGGCCACCCCCATCACCACTTTGTGGCAGTCAAAATCGAGATGCGCCATGCCCCGGCCCTCGGCGCCGTTGGGCAGGTAAAAAGGATGCTGTTCAATTTCGACATCCCACTGGTGGTTATATTTGTACTCCACGAAGGCGCCGATGTGTTTGGTGAACATGTAGCGCACTCCCGCCATCACATCAATGCCAAAATTTTTCGCCGAGTCCACCTCTTCATACAATACTATAACAGCCGGACCGATGCCCACATAGGGCTGCAAGCGCCCAAAGGGGACCTCCTGATCCGGGAGAAAGCCATAGCGGCCGACGAGGTGCAGGGCCGTGGTCCAATTCATCCAGAAGTCATTGGGGACGGCAGCCTGGGACATCCCCTGGATGGGTCGGTTAACGGATAGAGTGCGACGGTTAACGTAACTATTGTTGACGCTGGATTCCGCTTCCAGACCCAGGTAGGGGATGCTGTGGAAAAAATACCCCAACTTCACGCCCCCGGTCAGGGAATTATTAAATTTATTGCCGAAAAGCGTAGCCGACCCCTGTGGGGTCCGGGTCAAGCCATTATTGAGGATAAAGCCATCGGGGTAGCGGAGGTCCTGGTTGGGAGTGAATGCCGCCCCCAGGAAGCCTCCCGCATAAAATTCACCGTTGAGCAGGCGGGGCTGATCCGGCCGGGATTTTTCCCAAACGGCATAGGCGATGGCGCCGGCGCCAAGCACGGAAAAAAGACCCATGCCGGTCCAAAAAATAGCATCCCCGGAAGCAGCCATAACCGGTGCCGGCGCCGGCATCAGAAAACCCAAGGTTACGAGTAGGATGACCAACCTTAGACCCCATTTCCGGCGATTATTGCGCCCCCCATTCATGGTCTCCCCCCACTTGAAACCTTTTTAAAGTAAAAGTATTCTAGTGTTTATCATTGCTTAAAGTCAAGGGAAAACAGAGGCCGGGCCGCCGGGAACGGCATTTACGCCAAAAAGTTCTTCTGAGCCGCATCCAGGTCGTCCAGGTGCGCGGATAATCCTGTTGACTCATAGCCCCCGGATTGATAAATTTTAAGGTGCAAGAATCATCTCTCCATTGCAAGGAATCCGTGATCGTCATCATTGATTATCAAGCCGGCAACCTCACCAGCGTGGTCCGGTCCCTCAAGGCCCTGGGGGTGGAGGGGACAGTGACCCAGAACCCGGCGGTGGTGGCCCAGGCCACCCGCGTCATTTTCCCGGGGGTGGGAGCGGCCGGCAAGGCCATGGCCACGCTCCGGGAGTTGGGTCTGGATCAGGCCCTGCGCCGGAGTTTGGAGCGCGGCATCCCCATCCTGGGCATCTGCCTGGGGGCGCAAATTATCCTGGAGCACAGCGAGGAAAATGATACCGCCGGCCTGGGCCTGCTGCCGGGCCGCACCCTAGCGCTCCCCCGGGCCGAGGGCTTGAAGATCCCCCACATGGGCTGGAACCGGGTGCGCTTTCTCAGGGACCACCGGGTATTTAAGGGATTGCCGGAGGGCGCCGAATACTATTTTGTTCACAGCTACTATCCCGCCCCAGCCGAAGCGACCATGGTGCTGGGGGTGACGGACCACGGCATTGAGTTTCCCAGCGCCATCGGCTGGCGCAACCTGGTGGCCACCCAGTTTCACCCGGAGAAAAGCGGCCGTTTCGGACTGCAGATCTTAGAGAATTTCCTGGCCTGGGACGGCTCCGATGCTGAGTAAGCGGATTATTCCCTGCCTGGACGTCCGGGACGGGCGGACCACCAAGGGCATCAAATTCAGGAATAATGTGGATATCGGGGACCCGGTAGCCATGGCCCGGCTCTACTATGAAGCCGGGGCCGATGAACTGGTCTTCTACGACATCACTGCCTCCAGCGACCGCCGGAACATCATGATCGACGTGGTCCGCCGGGTGGCCGCGGAGATCCTCATCCCCTTTTCGGTGGGCGGCGGCATCCGCAACCTCAACGACATGCGGGACGTCCTGTTGGCCGGCGCCGAGAAGGTCAGCGTCAACTCCGCCGCCATCCTGGACCCCGCGCTGATCACCGCCGGGGCCCAGGCCTTCGGCAGCCAGTGCATCGTCTTGGGCATGGACGTAAAAAGGGTCGCCCCCTCCCTTACAACCCCCTCGGGTTATGAAATGGTGATTCACGGGGGCCGCACCCCCATGGGGATCGACGCCCTCTGGTGGGCTCAGGAGGCGGTGCGGCTGGGAGCCGGGGAAATCTGCCTCAACTCCATCGATGCCGACGGCACCCAGGCGGGTTATGAACTGACCCTTACCCGGATGATCTCCGAAGCTGTGCCCATTCCGGTGATTGCCTCAGGTGGCGCCGGCGCCCCCGAGCACCTCCACCAGGTTCTCACCCAGGGTCGGGCGGATGCCGCGCTCATTGCTTCCATGGTCCATTACGGCGCCTATACCATTAAAGGGATTAAAGATTATCTGGCCCAGCGCCGCATCCCGGTTCGCCTGGTCTGGTAACACCTGAACCCGGCACAGGTTGAAAACCTGTGCCGCCCTCCAGGAAGGATGCCCTTGAACGATCAGTTTGACAGGAAGGTGGCCGATTTTCCCGAAGAGCTGCCGGATATTCTGGAACCCGAGATCGAGGCGGACGTTGAAGAGCCCGGGGCCACCCTGCCGGTTCCCAGCGATCTTGACCTGGTGCAGCGCTACATCCGCGAGGCGAACCGCTTTGCCCTGCTCAGCCCGGAGGAGGAAAAAGCCCTCACCACCCTATACCATGAGACCGGCGACCGGGAAACCGGTTCCCGCCTGATTACCAGCAATTTGAGGTTGGTAATCAAGATTGCCCTGGAGTTCCAGAAATACTGGATGAAAAACCTCCTGGACCTGATCCAGGAAGGCAATATCGGTCTGATGCATGCCATCAGGAAATTCGATCCCTACCGGGGCATCAAGCTCTCCTACTATGGTTCCTTCTGGATCAAGGCTTACATTCTCAAGTTCATCATGGACAACTGGAAGCTGGTGAAGATCGGCACCACTCAGTCCCAACGCAAACTCTTTTACAACCTGAAACGGGAAAAAGAGAAACTCCGGTCCCAGGGATTTGAGCCGGGCCCCAAACTCCTGGCCGAGGTCTTGAACGTACGGGAGGAGGAAGTCATCGAGATGGACCAGCGTCTCGGGGCCTGGGAGCTTTCCCTGGACGCCCCCTTGAAGGACGGCTCCGATGAATACCACAAGAATTTTCTGCCCGCCTCCGAGCCCCAGGTGGAAGAAATGTTGGCCGATGCGGAACTGAAAAACCTGTTCCGCCGGAAGCTGGGGGAGTTTCGCACCGGACTCAACGACAAGGAACTGGATATTTTAGACTTGCGCCTGTTGGCGGAAAAGCCCATGACCCTGCAAGAGATCGGAGCCCGCCACCAAATCTCCCGGGAGCGGGTGCGCCAGATTGAGGACCGCCTCATTAAACGATTGCGTCAATATCTCAAAAATGAAATCGCCGATTGGGAGGATTATCGGACCCCGATGGGGGATTAGCTTGCCCCGGGGCCGCCTTCCGAGGAACAACCTTGCTTAACTGCAAAATCTTCGCGAGCAGGAACGGCATTTTCTGCACCAGCACCTCCCTGCACCGCATTTTTCTCGGCGCGCTAGTGGTGATCTCCGTGTCCCTGGCGTTCATGGGGTGCGCCTCCCTGGGCCGGGTGGCGCCCACCGGAGGCGGGGTCGAAACCACGCCGGAAACCCCCAAAAGCCTGGCGTACTACCACTTCCTCAGGGCCCAACAACTGCTGGTGGCCGATAACCCGGCAGGGGCCATCCGGGAATATGAGACGGCCATAACCAACGATCCCGAATCTCCGTTGTTGGAGATGGAGCTGGCCGCCCTCTTCCAACGCCAGGGCGATGTAAAGCAAGCCCTGGCTCACGCCGAAAAATCCCTCCGGTTGGATCCCAAGCAGCAAGAGGCATATTTTCTCCTGGCCAGCCTGCACGTGGGCCTGAACCAGCTGGATGAGGCCACCCGGGAATACGAACGCATCCTCACGTTAGACCCGGAAAACCGGGAAGCCCGCCTCTTCCTGGCCACCCTCTACGCCCAACAGCGGCGGTACCCCAAAGCCATTCGCACCGTTCGGGAACTCTTGCGCCTGGACCCTCAACTGGTCGTGGGTTACTACTACCTCGGGCGCATTTACCTGGAAACCAACCGCCTGCCGGATGCGAAAAAAGAATTCCTGCGGGTCCTCACCATGGACCCCAAGTTCGTCCCGGCCATGTTCGACCTGGGGGTTACCCTGGAACGGGAACACCAGTACAGCCGGGCCCTGTCCATGTATCGCCGCATTCTGCGCGCCCAACCCCGCAACAGCAAGGTCTGGACCAGCATCGCCCGCCTCTACCTGATTATGAACCGCTACGGCGATGCCCAGAAGGCCTTCCAGAAAATCAGGGAGCTGGAACGGAACGACCCCGCCGCTGACTTCAATATCGGCCTGATCTGCCTGGAGCAAAAACTGCCGGAGGACGCCATCCGCCTCTTACGACCCCTCCTGAGCCTGCCCCGCTACCAGGAACGGGCTCGCTACTTCATCGCCATGGCCCTGGAGGGAAAAGGCGACCTGAAGGCGGCCGCTGTCGAGTATCAACTGGTCGGCCGGGAATCGGAATATTTCATCCAGGCGCGCCTCAGGATGGCCTATCTCACCTTTCAAATGGGTGACAAACAGCGGGCCCGGCAGATCCTCAACGAACTCCTGACCCAGGCTCCCAAACAGGAAGAGATCTATCTTACCAACTCCTATTTTTATGAAGAAGACAACCAGTGGGACCTGGCCATCCAGGCCCTTACCGCCGGGCTGGAGAAGGTGGAGCGGCCCCAGGAAATCTATTTCCGGCTGGCAGTCCTTTATGAGAAACAGAATAATCGCCCCGAAAGTATCCAGCAGATCAAGAAAGTCCTGGAACTGGACCCGAATAATGCCGATGCCCAAAATTTCCTCGGCTACTCCTACGCCGAAGCAGGGGTTAACCTGGATGAAGCTGAAAAGCTGATCCGGGAGGCCCTGCGGGCCAAACCCGACAGCGGCCACATCCTTGATAGCCTGGGGTGGGTCTATTATAAAAAAGGCCAATACGACCAGGCGGTGGCTGAGTTGGAGCGGGCTCACCGCCTCATGCCCCAGGACGGCACCGTGGCCGAGCATTTGGGGGATGCCTATTTTCAGATGAAGCGCTACCGGGACGCCCTGCGCATCTACCGCCGGGCCCTGGTGCTGGAGAATGCCAACACCTCGACCCTGCGGAAGAAAATCAATCAGGTGGAAATCTTCTTAAAAGGACCGACCCCATGAGACGGCGGAACTTCTTCTGGCTGGCCCTGGCGGCGCTCCTCTGGTCGGCAGGCTGTGCGGCCCTGCCGCCGGCCCCGCCACCCGCGGCGGTCATTTCCCCGGAAGAGCTGCTCGCCCGTCTTCAGGCCCGGCAAGAAAAGATCCAATCCTTCCAGGCCAAAGGCCGCATCACTTTCCTGTCCCCGCAGCAGAATTATTCCGGCACGGCCGTGCTCACGGGTCGACTGCCGGCCAGTCTCAAGGTTGACGTCCTGGATTTCCTGGGCCGCACCATCCTGAGCTTCGCCACCGACGGCGCCGAGGTTAAGGTGCTGTCTCCCGGGGAAAACAAATTGTTTCAGGGCCCCGCCACTCCCCGGAATCTGGCCGCCTTCATTCCCCCCACCGTCAGCCTGCCCCAGGCCCTGCGCCTGCTGGTGGGGGCCCTGCCTCTGAGCCCGGGACCACCCCAGAATTTCGACTATGAAGGCGCCACGGGCCGTTACCGCTTGGAGTGGACCCAGGGCGGTGTCTTGACCGAACGCCTGTGGGTCGCGGCCCCGGGTCTTTACCCCGTACAGGAAGAGTGGTTCGGCGGCGCCATGGAGCCGCA
>PEWM01000142.1:10051-10971 GCA_002779455.1 Deltaproteobacteria bacterium CG07_land_8_20_14_0_80_60_11 | reverse complement strand
GACCCATGTGTCCGCCCTCAGGTTGGGCGCACACGCGGGTGCGCCCCTACAGACCGTAAGCTTTTCTTACTTCTATGAGCGCAACTTGGTATTAGTCCTGCACAGCCTGGAAAGGCTGTGCTACCGGCCTTGGCATGATTTTGAGACAGAGGTATCGGCGGGCGGTGCCCGCCCTACACCTCTTTGCTTTGATGGCCAGGCAGAGCTTAGGCGCCCATACCCGTTCCCAAGCGGGAGCTTGGGAACGGGAAGAACGGCTGCCATGAGGATCATCCAGCCTTTTTTCTTGGCGTCCTGGGCGCCTTTGGGGTTAAAATGAAGCCCTATGCCGCCGCCGGAAAAAATCTTTATCTACGAAATCGAGGGCCGGGGCGATCCGCCGGACAACCTCACCGCCGAAGATTTCCTGGGCTGCTGGCGGGAAGGCGATTATTCCTACCTTTTCTTTGGCCGCCCCATGGAGGAGAGGGTCAAGGCCTGGGTGGCCACCCTGCCGGGCGTCCGCTACTCTTCCGAGACCGAACTCAGCTACGCCGACTGGGAGGCGGGCCAGCCCTTGCAAAAAACCTCCACGGCGGGGTTTCACCTCTGTCCGGTGTGGGAGACCCCGGCTCCGGGCGAAGGTGAGATCATTATCCGCATGGAGCCGGGCCTGGCCTTCGGCTCCGGCTTTCACCCCACCACCCGGCGCTGCCTGGAATTGCTGCGCCGGGTGTATGACACGGACGCCCCCCGGCAGGTATTGGACCTGGGCGCCGGCACCGGCATCCTGTCCCTGGCCGCCCTGGCCCTGGGGGCCGAGCGGGTGGTGGCGGTGGAGTACAACGACCTGGCAGTGCGCACTGCGGCGAGAAACCTCAAACATAATCAGCGGGAGGGGCAGGTCCACCTCATCCAGGCCGACGCCCGGCACTTCGCCC
>PEWM01000142.1:7145-9891 GCA_002779455.1 Deltaproteobacteria bacterium CG07_land_8_20_14_0_80_60_11 | reverse complement strand
GGCGGTGGTGACCCTGGATGAGAATATGTGGTTTACGGTGCTGGCCCGGGGGGGGGAGGAAGCCCTGATACCGCCTGAGACCTCACAAAAAAGCCCCTGGCCGGTCGAGGCCCGGGGCGGTGGTTAACGGTTACCCCCCCGGCTTAATGGCTGCCAGGGAAAAAGGTAATCCTGAGCCAGTATAAGAAGCCCAGAGACACGACCCCGATGGCGATGCTCCAGCCGATGAGCTTCTTTTCCACCGGCAGCAGCGGCTCATATTTCATCTTCTGCAATTCGTCAATCAGTTTGGCTTCCATCAACGGTTCCACTGCCGGCACTTCTTCAGGCGGTAATTGGGGTTTTTCCACCATCACAACCTCCTTCAGCGACTAGCTGGCCAGCGGCGGCTTGACTCCATGGAAGAAGAGCCACGAAATCAGCAGTCCGACCCAAATGATAAATCCGAACAGGCAAAGGACGTAAACCGCCGCCAGCCTGCCGATGCCCTCTTCCCAAAGCTTCTTGAAGTTGGAGACCACCCCGATAGTGAAGAAGGTCAGGACGAAAAATATGCCCCGGAAGATGTCCATTTCTGCGGTAGCCGCCTTGGCCGTTTTGAGGATGTTCGGTGACCCCAGACATGCGAAAAGCATAATCAAGAAGGTAATCACATAGCCGATGACGAACTTGGGAAACCGCTCCCAAATCTCGATGGCCTTGATCCGGCCACCGGTGCATTCGATTTTGGCGCACCAGATGATGGCCAGGATAAAAGCCCACACCCCGATGAAGACGTCGATGAACACCTTCACGGTGGTGGCGGTCATGAGTATCCAGCCTTCCTTGTAGTTAATCCCTTGGACGGCCAGGGCCTTGGCCCGGATCAAGGAATCCACAATGGCGCCGGACGCCACTGCGGCCCCGTCGGTCTTGACCGCCAGTGCCATCCAGGCCCCGGCCACCATGGGTTCCGTCCACAGGAAGAATTGGGCCACAAACGGCAGGAGGATCAGTTCCACCACCGCGAAGATGACCACCAGGGAGGAGACCATGATGGCCACCACGGGCCGGGCCCGGATAGCGCCGCCGGTGGCGATGGCCGCGGAGACGCCGCAGATAGAGATCCCCGAAGCCAGGGGCGCAGCCCACTCCCGGCTAAACTTAAAGTATTTCCGGGCCACGAAATAGACCACGGCCCAGTAGATCAGGTAAGCTACGATAATCGCGCACAGACCTGCGAACAGGACCGCCGACGCCAGGCCCGCGGCCTCGGCCGCCTTGACCCCCAGGCCCGCGCCCATGATAACGATGGCGGTTTTAACGTATAATTCCGGCCGGGTGGCCTCTTGCAGGGTTCCCGCCAGCTTGGTGAAAAAATTGCCCACAATCAGACCGACGATCAGGGCGACAATAAATCCGGCTTCCCCGGTGAGCTTCAAAGACCAACCGATTCCGGCCTTGGCCGCGTCGGTGGCGGCGATATAGCCGAAATGCCCCAGGAGCCAGCAGCCGAAGCCGATCCAGAAGACCAGGGTGAATCCCAGCATAAACCTGCCGACATTGACCCCCATGACGATGGCGCCGATCTCCATGATGACCAGCATAAAAACATAAGTCAACAAGAGGGAAGTCAAGCCCGGCATACCTTTGAGAGTGCCGGATACCGGGGAGAGCGCCTTGGTGATGTCCGTCCAGACGCTGGTCTTAACCCCCCAGCCCAAAAGGTCCAAACCCGCGAACAGGCCCAGGCCCAGAACGAAGATGCAAAGCCCAATCCATAAAGAAAGCCAGTCTTCGCTGATACCTTTTTTCCCTTCCATATCTCGTATCTCACGTTTGACTAATGTTGCTTGCCAGCTGCCGGGCGCCGCCTTGATCCCCAGGACCCGGCAGCCGGATAACCGGATAAAAAGTCATTAGTCCGTCGTGTTGCTCAGGCGCTTATCCCAGGCATTCCCCCTTCCTAACCTCAGGTTTTCTTCTCGATCTTAGTGATCCTTGCGCAGCAACTGCCGGGGGCCGCTGCCGCCGGCGGGGCGCCAGTCTTTGGGGCCGCAGTAGGCCGTGAGGCGCTCCAGTTCCCCCAACTCTTTCAGGCGGTCATAGATCAGGGCCCAGACGCAGGGCACATCGCATTTCAGAGTGGCCGAGACCTCGCACAGGCCGCCCTGGGAACCGCCGCAGGGGCCATTGAGCAGGCCTTTGGCGCAGCGGGTCACCGGGCACAGGCCGCCGGTCGCGCCCAGCATGCAGTCGCCGCACCCCTGGCAGCGCTCCTGCCACAGGCCGGTCCCCGAGGACTCCCCGATGAACATGGTGTTGAGGCCCGGCAGCACCGCTTTACCCGGCAGCCGTTCCGCCAGGCTCTGAATCCCGGCGCCGCAGGCGATGGAGAGCACCGCGTCGGCGCCTTCGGCCTGGTCGATGACGTCCAGGAGAAAATCTTGGATGCACTGGCGATCGACGCTCACCTCCAGGATCTCCATCTCTTTGCCTTCCAGGCGGAAGGCCATGTCCAGGGCCGCGGCCAACTCCGCCACCTGCTTGCGCCCGCCGCTCAGACATTCCGCGGTGCAGGTGTCGCACCCGGCGATGAGAATCTTGCCGTATGGACGCACCATCTCCTTGATTTCGGAGAGGGGTTTTCTTTCTCCCACAACCATAAATTCCGTCCTTTACGAGAATACGAAAATACGAAAATACCAAAATTTCCGGGTGCGGCCAGCCAGCCCCCGGCTCATCGTGCTATTCCAAAAAATAATTA
>PEWM01000142.1:3772-7128 GCA_002779455.1 Deltaproteobacteria bacterium CG07_land_8_20_14_0_80_60_11 | reverse complement strand
GCTGGCAACTGTTCATCGCGCCGGCCGCGCCGCCCACCCCAAATTCCCCCGTCCCAGGCAACTTTCCGACCCGGAGGACTCGTTCTCCAACCAGGGTGCAATCAAAGAATTACTGAACGCGATCGTCGGGGCGGATTTATACCAGGTTGCGCTTATAGAAGTAAGAAAAGCTCACGGTCTGTAGGGGCGCACCCGCGTGTGCGCCCAGCCTGATGGCGGACACATGGGTCCGCCCCTACAAAAAATATCCGGTTGATTGCGGCTTGGTATCAGAGGGGAGGATGGAGTGGAGCGGTTGACATCACGGCAGCAATTATATCCTGGTCCGGTCCTTTTTGGACGTGAGGACGGCCCGGTAATGGGCCTGTTGCTGTTTGGCCTGGCGGAGCTCCGCCTCCAACCGGTCCCGCTCCTCCAGGGCGAACCCCACCTCCAAGGCGGCCAGGGTCTTTTCCAGGTCCTCCACCTTGCGGGTCCAGCGGTAAAGTTCTTCGGCCAGATAGCGAATGGTCATGCTCTCCTCAGGATTCCGGGGGAGAATTCAGGTCCACCGGCAGCGGCCCTTCCGGCGTCACCACCAGGGGCAGCACGAAGTAGAAGTTGTTGCCCCCCGGGGTGGCCTGGTAGCCCGCCTCACCCCCATGGGTTTCCACCACGGTGCGCACAAAGAAAAGCCCCCGGCCGGTCCCCACTTCGCCATCGATATTGGTGCCCCGGTAGCCCTCGTCGAAGATGTGGGGCACATCTTCCGGCGGCAGGTGGGGCCCGGTGGTGAAGACGTTGAACTTGACCCCGTCTTTGCCCGGCCCGAAATAGTTTTGCAGCAGATCCCGGCCATAGGCCATGTACTTGCGCCCTTCATAGTTGCGGCGGGCATATTTCACCGCGTTGGAAAAGAGGTTGGCGTAAACCTGGGCCATCAGGCCTTTGTCCACCGACAGGGGCAGGTCTTCGTCGGGCATGACCCCGGCGCCCGTGTCGATCTCGATCTGGCGTTCCTTAAGCTTGTCGATAAAGAGGTTCAGCTGCGGCTCGATGATTTCCTTGGTTACCCGGGTCGTTCGCCGCCGCAGCACGAACTGGCCCTTCTGAAAGTGGGACAGCCGGAACAGGGACTCGATAAAGAGGCTGACCCCTTTGTAGTGCTGCTCCAGGTTCTCGTAGTCCAACTCCAGATCGTCGATCAGACACCGGAAGGCCTCCTTGGCATCCGGCAGCTTTGGACACTGGTCGCTTTTGATGGTGCAGACGCACTCCAGTTCTTGCAAATTTTTGATCTTGTTCCGCAAATGCCGCAGGTAGAGGCTGAGGCTGATATTGGGGATGATCACATTATGTTCGATATCGGCCACCAGGCTGTTGATAAAGCGGATATGCTGGATGTTCTGCCGGGCGACGATTTTGATGTGCAGGTTGTAGCCCAGGCGGTTGGCATACTTTTCCAAAAAAAAGTGGTCCGCGCCCGAGATCCGGTCCCCCGGGAACAGTTCCAGCATCCCGATGATCTGGTCTTTGCCGTAGAAGGGCAGCTGGTTGACCAGGAGCAAATTACCCCGGATAGGGAGTATTAACGAACCATTATCGGAGTAAGCCTTATTGGCCAGAGAGATATGGGCGGGGGGGGCGGTCTTGTCGGGATAGAGCCCCCGGAGGCTGTCGCAGACCAGGTCCAGCCGGCTCTCGGAAGACACCAGGTAAAGGCGCGAGTCCAGATCAAAGAACTCTTTGATGACGCTCACGGTGACCCGGTAAAAGTTTTCTATGGTCTCGTATTCCTGGGCCAGGTCATAGAAAGTCTTTAAGGCGTCATCCTTCAGGGGACCGAAGTTATACTCCTTGAAAATCCCTCTTTTTTCCTTAACCCGGGCCGAAACCTCAGCCAGATCCATGGGGATATCCATATCGGCGTCCTCTGACCGGGGGCAGGCGCAAACCCGGCTCACCCCTAAAGGTCCCAGGTATCATCGAACGGCGCTGCGCCGGTACTGCCTGACCCCTTGTTCATAGAGATCTCGGCCCTGGCAGTCATTGATGACAATGGTGGGGAAGTTTTCCACCTCCAGGCGATGGACGGCTTCCGGCCCCAGTTCGGGAAAGGCGATCACCTCGGCGGCCTTGATCCGCTGGGAGATAAGGGCCCCTGCGCCGCCGGTGGCCCCCAGGTAGACGGCCTTATAGGCTTTCATGGCGTCGAGCACCGCGGGGGCGCGCTTGCCTTTGCCGATCATCGCCTTCAAACCCAGCTTGATCAGGGTGGGGGCATAGGAGTCCATACGGTAGCTGGTGGTGGGCCCGGCGGCCCCGATCACCCGGCCGGGTCGCGCCGGGCTGGGGCCCACGTAATACATGATCTGCCCCGCTAACTCCATCGGTAAGGGCTCGCCGGCCGCCAGCAAATCCACCAGGCGCTTGTGGGCGGCGTCCCGGGCGGTATAGATCACCCCGCTGACCAGCACTGTATCGCCGATGACAAGTTGCAACACGTCCTGGTCAGTCAGGGGGGTAGTCAGTTTCACCGTCTTGGCCATGATTCACCTTTTTTGCCAGTTTTCCCGGCAAAGACTGGAATCCCATGATTTAATTATTGATATTTCTATCTTCTTTTACCAAAAACCAACAACTAACAACTAAAAACCGTCTTAAATCACCACTTCCTGATGACGGGAAGCGTGACATTGAATGTTGACGGCCACCGGCAGCGAGGCGATGTGGCAGGGCTGCATCAAGACATGCACCGCCATGGCGGTGATCCTGCCCCCCAGCCCCGCGGGGCCGATGCCCAGATCGTTGATCTCCGCCAGGAGCTGCCGCTCGATGGCGGCCACTTCCGGGTCGGGGTTGGCCTGGCCCAGTTCCCGCAGCAAGGATTTCTTAGCCAGCAAGGCAGCCCGTTCGAAGTTGCCGCCGATGCCCACCCCCACGATTATGGGGGGACAGGGGTTGGGGCCGGCCTCGGCCACGGTGGTCACCACTCTTTCTTTGATCCCGGCCAGGCCGTCCGCCGGCTTCAGCATGAAGAGGCGGCTCATGTTTTCGCTGCCCCCGCCCTTGGGGACCACCGTAAGTCTGAGCCGGTCTCCCGGCACAATCTCGGTGTGGATCACTGCGGGCGTGTTGTCCCCGGTATTAGCCCGGGTCAGGGGATGGCAGAGGGATTTTCGCAAATAACCCTCGCCATATCCCTGGCGGATGCCCTCGTTGATCGCCTGGTCCAAATCCCCGCCCGCCAGGTGGACGTCCTGGCCCACCTCGGCAAAGACCACGGCCAGCCCGCAGTCCTGGCACATGGGAATGCGCTCCTCTTTGGCGATGCGGGCGTTTTCCAGTAGTTGCCGGAAGATTTCCTTGCCGCTGGG
>PEWM01000142.1:667-3754 GCA_002779455.1 Deltaproteobacteria bacterium CG07_land_8_20_14_0_80_60_11 | reverse complement strand
CCCCCGGGTCAGGGCGGCCAGAAGGTCGGCCCCGGGCTCATAGTTGGCTGCAATGGCCGCGGCTTTCACGGCCTGGATGACCTGCGCCACCTCAATCTGTCGCATCGGTGCTCCTGAAAAACGGTTTTCGGTTTTCGGTTTTAATTCCCTTAACAGGCAATTGAAAAATAGCTTTGTTTGTCATCCTGACCTAAGCGAAGGATCTAATCGCCGTGAAAATGCGAGATTCTTCGCTTCACTCAGAATGACAATTCATATAAATTGGTAATTTCTCAACATCCTGTAAGGAAAACTAATAGCCAATTTTTAGAAATTCCAATTGGGATATTCAATTACCTATTCCATAATAGAGGAAGTATTGTTTTTACTTTGATAATATTCTTTTTTATTTTTATCTATTAATGATCCAATAAATATCAAGATTAGTATTACTCCAATTATGCTACCGCGTCCCCAGCCCTTATTTGCCATAAAATCACCTCGCATAGCTTCTGTAATAACAAAAGACCATGCCGAAGCTCGGCTTGGAAACCAGCATAAAACTAATATATACGGCCGTGAACGGCAAAGGCGTGATGCCTCACGCCTATGCCATTAATGTCTTTAAACTTTATATACCGAAAACCGAAAACCGGAAACCGAAAACTTTCTTCATTAATCCAGGTCATTTTTAAAAAATTGCTGACTGGTGGCCTGGGGGGTCGGGGTTTTTTCCTTCACCCCCTCGTCTTCGGGGTAGAAGGTCTCCTCGGCTTGGGATGGCACTTCATCATCGGTGGCCTTCTCTTCACCTTCCCGCTTGGCCAGCACCGTGCTCGTCACCCCCTGGAATTGCTCCACCGGCGCGCCCTTCAAAGCTTCTTTCATATAGGCGATGAAGATGGGGGCCGCGGCCTGGGAGCCGGTTTCCTTGGGACCCAGGCTGCGTTCGTCATCCATCCCCACCCAGGTCCCGGTAATCAGGGACGGCGTGAAACCGATAAACCAGGCGTCCCGGGTCTTGTTGGTGGTGCCGGTCTTGCCTCCCATGGGCCGTCCCAGGACCCGGACCCGGGTGCCGGTGCCCCGCTCCACCACGCCCATCAACAGACGGGTCATGATCTCGGCGGTTTGAGGGCTGATCACCTGCTCACTGCGGTGCCGGTTTTCCACCAGGACCCGCCCGTCCCGGTCCTCAATCCGGTCAATTAAAATGGGCTCGATCAACTTGCCGTTATTGGGGAAGGTCGAAAAGGCCCGGGTCAGCTCCATCAAGGTGACATCGGAAGCTCCCAGGGCGGACGCATAATTGGGAAAGATGGGGCTGGTGATTCCCAGGGTCTTGGCCATGTTGACCGTGGCCGGGACGCCGATGGCCATCATCAGGCGCACCGCCGGGACGTTGCGGGAATGGGCCAGGGCAAAGGCCAGCGGGATCGGTCCATAAAACCGGTGGTCGTAATTCTGCGGCGACCACAGCTGCCCGTGCCGGCCCCCGGGCAGGGAGAGGGGGGCGTCCTGCAAAATGGAATCCGGGCGAAAGCCTTTTTCCACCGCGGCGGCGTAAAGAATAGGTTTGAAGGCCGAGCCCGGCTGCCGCCGGGCCTGGGTGGCCCGGTTGAAGCTGCTGTCCCCAAAGTCCTTGCCCCCCATGAGCACCCGGACCTGGCCGGTCTTGAACTCCATGGAGACCAGCGCCGCCTGGACCATGGGCGCGGCGATCAACTCCCCCGTCCACTTGCCCTGGCGCTCCCGCTCCACCAGGCGCACCTGCACCACATCCCCCGGCCTCAGGGAGGAAACCGGGGTGGCGGCCCGGGACTTGCTGCCGCCGGCCTCCCGCAGGACGCCCCCCTGCTCCCCTAAACGGAAATACACCCCGCCGGCCCGGCGCCGGTCCGGGGCGCCTACCACCAGGACGGTCACCGCCAGGCCCTTGCGCGGCGGGTATTTCCGGTAATACTTCACCTGGCGTTCCTGGAAGGCGGCCATTTCCTTGCCCCGGACGTGCTTGAGCGGCCCCCGGTAGCCGTTGCGCTGGATCAGGCCGTCGATGCCTGATTCGATGGCTTCCCGAGCCACCCTGTGAAGGTGCACGTCCGCCGTGGTATAGACCCGCAGCCCCATGCTGTAAACCGATTCCTTGCCGAACCGGTCCTCCAACTGGCTCCGCACCTGCTCGGTGAAGTAGCCGCAGTCCTTGATCCATTCCGGCCGGAAGGGCTTGAACCTGAGGGGCTGCCGGAAGGCGGCCTGTTCCTGCTCCTGGCTGATGAACCCCACCTCGGCCATCCGCTTGAGCACGTAAGCCTGGCGCTCCTTGGCCCGCTGGGGGTTGAGATACGGGTCATAGCGGCTGGGGGCCTTGGGGATGCCCGCCAGGATGGCCGCCTCCGCCAGGCTCAGGTCTTCCACATGCTTGGAGAAGTACTCCTGGGCCGCCGCCTCCACCCCATAGGCCCCGTGACCCAGGAAGATGTGGTTCAGATAGACGCTGAGAATCTCCTCCTTGGTCATGTAATTGTCGATGCGGTAGGCCAGCACCGCTTCCCGGATTTTCCGGGTGAAGCTCTTCTCCGAGGTCAGGAGGATGCGCTTCACCACCTGCTGGGTGATGGTGCTGCCGCCCTGGACCACCTCGCCGGCCTCCAGGTTGCGGAAAAAGGCCCGGACGATGCCGGTGATGTCCACCCCCGGGTGCTCGAAGAAGCGGGCGTCCTCCGCGGCCACAAAGGCCAGGATCAGGTGCCGGGGCAGCCGGCTGTAGGGCACCTCGATCCGGCGCTCCGAGTAGAACTCCCCGATGCGCTGGCCGTCCCGGGCGAAGACCTGGGTGATCACCGAAGGCCGGAACTCCTTGATGGTGGTGAAATCCGGGAGGTCCTTCAGAAAATGGTAATAGATAAACACCCCGGCCCCGGCCGCGCCCAAAAGCCCGGTAAATACCAGGCCATAAAAGATATAGGTCAGGCGCCGGGCCCAGCGCCGCCGCTGATGATATTTTTCCAGCCGGTTGGGATTGGGTTCCCTGAAAAACTTCATAGCTGCCTTGGGTGCTCTCTCGCCGCCGCTCTGTGCCAATCGGCGGTTTTATCGATAATTTTTTCC
>PEWM01000142.1:0-548 GCA_002779455.1 Deltaproteobacteria bacterium CG07_land_8_20_14_0_80_60_11 | reverse complement strand
TATCATACCTCAACCCAACTGTAGGGGGGCGGCGTGCCGTGCCCTCAACTCCATGATCGCCGGTACGGGATTGCTCCAGATAGTTCGAGGGAGGGAGGGCGGACCTCTAACCGCCCACTTTGCTCCCTTCACCCCGCCGTCCGTCCCGGGTCAGAACCGGCCTCCCCGCCGGCCCGCCTTTTCCTAAAGACCTGCGATCCAAACTTGTTGTTAAGTTTAATTATATCTTATTATCACACCTTTTTGAAGTTTTCCAGGAACTGCCCGATCTGCACCCCTAAGTGGATGCATTCGACCCCGTCCATGCACTTGTCCGCGTCCGCCCTGTCGATGAAAGTGGTCAGGTGGTGCGGGCCTTTCTTCAAATCCAGGACGTAGGTCTTTTTCGCTTTGTCAAAGGTGACCGTGGCGGCCACCCCGTGCTTGTCGATTTTCGGATACATCTGGTGGATCTTGGCCTTTACTTCCTCGAGCGTATGTTTCATAACCATCACTCCTGCGCGGTGAAATGAGGCGGCCAACTTCCGCCGCCCGGCCCCAACGGGCCT
>PEWM01000187.1 GCA_002779455.1 Deltaproteobacteria bacterium CG07_land_8_20_14_0_80_60_11 | reverse complement strand
CAGGGCGATTCCCGGCACCAATCATTAGCTTTTGCTGACTGCTGACTGCTGAAGGCTGACAGCTATCTCACCGAGAACCATGAACGATCAACCGAAAACCGGAAACCGGAAACTGGAAACCGATCTCTCAGGCCGGGAGTACCTGGGCCTCAAGTCCATCACCGGGCCGCTTTTGGTGGTTACGGGGGTCAGGGGGGTGGGTTTTGACGAAAGTGTTGAGGTCACCGCCCCGGACGGCTCCCGGCAGACCGGCCGGGTCCTGGCCGTGGGCCGGGACGAGGCGGTGATTGAGCTTTTTGGCAAAACCGTCGGCCTCTCCTTACAAGAAACCCGGGTGCGCTTCACCGGCAGCCCGTTGACGGCGCCGGTGTCCACGGACCTTTTGGGGCGGATCTTCAACGGCATGGGCCAGCCCCTGGACGGCGGCCCCCTGCCGGTGGCGGAGGCCAGCCGCGACATCAACGGCCAGCCCATCAACCCCACGGCCCGGACCTATCCCCAGGAGTTCATCCAGACGGGGATCTCGGCCATCGACGGCATGAACACCCTGGTAAGGGGGCAGAAGCTTCCCATCTTCGCCATGAGCGGCCTGCCGCACCACGAGCTGGCGGCCCAGATCGTGCGCCAGGCCCGGCTCCCGGGGGAAGAGGGGCGCTTCGCCATCGTCTTTGCGGCCATGGGGGTGCAGCACGACGTGGCCAATATCTTCCGCCAGTCCTTCGAGGCCAGCGGCGTGCTCAACAACGTGGTTATGTTCCTCAACCTGGCGGACGACCCGGCCATCGAGCGCCTCGTCACCCCCCGCCTGGCCCTGACCGTGGCGGAGTTCCTCGCCTTTGACCGGGACCACCACGTCCTGGCCATCCTGACGGACATGACCAACTACTGCGAGGCCCTGCGAGAGGTGGCCAGTTCCAAGGGCGAGGTGCCCAGCCGCAAGGGCTACCCCGGGTACCTGTACAGCGATCTCGCGTCCATCTTCGAGCGGGCCGGCAAGATCGAGGGCCGGCGCGGCTCCATCACCCAGTTGCCCATGCTCACCATGCCCAACGACGACATCACCCACCCCATCCCGGACCTCACCGGCTACATCACCGAAGGCCAGATCGTGTTGGACCGGGGCCTGCACCAGCGGGGCATTTATCCGCCCATCAACGTGCTGCCGTCACTTTCCCGGCTGATGAGCGACGGCATCGGCGCCGGCCGCACCCGGGAAGACCACGGCCACGTGTCTTCGCAACTCTATGCCGCCTATGACCGCGCCCGGCGCATCCAGTCCCTGGCGGCCATCATCGGGGAGGACAGCCTGTCTACGGGGGACCGCCAGGTGCTCAATTTCGGCCGGGCCTTTGAAGAAAAATTCCTGCGCCAGCGGCCGGATGAAAACCGGTCCATCACCCAGACCCTGGACCTGGCCTGGCGGATCCTCAAGGAACTGCCCCGGGGCGACCTCACCCGGGTAACGGAGGAGGAGATTGAGAAATTTGGGGAAAGGGGATAGGGATTATCGTAGGGGCGCACCTGCGTGTGCGCCCTGAATCAAGGGCGGACACATAGGTCCGCCCCTACAGAAAAATTGCTGTTTATCTGCGACTTGGTATCAGAGGGCGCCGGCGCCGGTGCGCCCCTACCACAGAGGGATTAACCGTGGCTCGATTACCGCTTCCCGCTACCAAGGGAAATCTCTTAAAGATCAAGGCCGAGCATCTCCTGGCCAGTGAGGCTGTCACCTTCCTGGAGGAAAAACGCGACCTGCTGTTGGGGGAGTTGCTGCGGCTCCAGGGGCAGGCGGCCATCTTCCGGCGCCGGGTGGAGCAGGCCCTCAACGCCGCCTACGGTCACCTGGTGGAGAGCCTGCTCTCCCAGGGCCGCGAGGCCGTGGCCCGGGCCGCCCTGGGCGTCAGAGGCGAGGACCGGGTGGTGCTCAAAGACCGGGGGTTTTTAGGTATGCCCATGCCGGTGGTGGAATTCCGGCCCGGGGACCAGCGGCCCCACATAAGTTTCGGGGGCACCGTCAGCGTCCTGGACGAGTGCCAGGCGGCCGTCCGGGAGGCCCTGGGCCCCATCGCCGAACTGGCGGAGGTGGAGGCCATCCTGTGGCGTTTGGCCGAGGAGCTGAAGCGTACCATCCGGCGCACCAACGCCTTGAATTATATGATCATTCCCACTTACCAGGAGACCATCCACTATCTGGAAGGCGCTCTGGAAGAACGGGAACGGGAAGGGCTGTTTCACCTGAAGCGGGTCAAGGCGCGGAAGGCGAAGCAGTAAGCAGTGAGCAGTGAGCAGTAAGCAGTGAGCAGTGGCCAGAAAAAATTCGATTGATACAACAGAAGGCATAAAACCGAAAACCGAAAACCGGCAACGAACCAAGGAGGGCAGGGTGGCGCCAATCACCAAAATTCTGGTACCCGTGGACGGCTCGGAGGCATCGCTCGCGGCCCACCGCCTGGCGCTGGAGGCGGCCAGGGCCTTCGCGGCCGGAGTCATTTTGCTTTACGTAGTGGATGTCTCGGCCCTGGACGAAATAGTCCGCCTGTCCGGCCGGGAACGTCCCCACCTCATGCACGAGATGCAGGAGTCCGGCATGAAGCTGCTCCTGTCCCTGAGCCAGGAGGCCAAGCAGCAGGGGGTCGCCGCCCGGGTGGACATCCAGACCGGCATGCCCGACGAAATCATCCTGGATGAAGCCATCCGGCAGCAGGCCGGGTTGATCGTCATGGGCAAGATTGGCAGAAAAAGGCACCGGCGGTCGCTTCTGGGCTCGGTGACCGAGCGCATCCTGGAGGCCTCCGACCTGCCGGTCCTGGTGGTCAGCCCCAGGCAGGACTGAAGGGATGGATTGAGGTCAGGCTCCCCGGCGTTGCCTGCGGCGCAGGAGGACCAGGCCCACCAACCCGCTGCCCAGCAGCATCACGCTGGCAGGAATGGGGACATTACGGTCATAGGTGCCGCTGGTTCCATCATAGGTATAGGTCGACCCATCACTGGGCAAGATGGGGAAGGACCAGCCGTTGTAAGTGGCACCCGAACCTGTCCCATTCCACGTTATGCGTTGGGAATATAACAAGGTATTACCAAGATACACGAAGTAATCAAGCACGTGAGGGGTAGTTGATGGATTGGGGAGTTCAACGGTAAAAGGACCCAAGAGACTGGTGGGCGACGACCCCGTCGACAGGCTATAGTGGGGGTTGATCAAGGTGGAAATCCACCCGGCGCTTGCTATGCCGGCATTTTGGATGAAAGGGGCGTCAAAAGTCGTCCCATCCATCATGAAGACGTCAATTTTGTCAAATTGGCCATGGCTAACCCCATTGGGATCAACACCGTTTTCATAAAATGCTCCAGGTAAGGTCCAGGCCATGACCATGCCGGGGAGGCAAATCACTGCCGCCAGGGCCAGCATAACCATAAATTTTGGTAGATTCTTTTTCATTTCGATGCCTCTTAAAATTTAATGTGCAATCCTTTTGAACAGAGTCAAACTCTGGAGCAATCCATGCTGTTGCATTGATTTATAATCTGGAAAGAAAGTCCGGTCTATCGGTAGTTCTCCTGATTTCAGGGTTCGCAAAGCCTGATAATCATCTCATCCCCTTGAGTATCCCTTTGCCTTGCCGCGCTTTTCCCGGTAAAATAGAAGCGGCCCAGTTCAGGCCGGAAATTTTAGCAGTATTGTCCCTGGCCGACGTGGAGGACCGATGAGAAACCCCCGGCGATTTATTCCGATCATCCTGGTCGCAGGGCTGGTGGCCGGGGGGCTGGCCTACTGGCTGGTATGGTGGGAAACCCGGCAGCCCAACAATACCCTGCGCCTGGAAGGGCACCTGGAGGCCACCGAGACCGACCTGTCTTTCAAGGTTTCCGGCCTCATTCAATACATCTTTTTCCAGGAGGGCGACTGGGTCTCCATGAACCAGGCCGTGGCCGGCCTGGAGGCCAAGGACCTCAAAGATGAGGTGGATCGGGCCCGGGCCGCCCTGGCGGCGGCTAAGGCCAACCTGGCCAAGTACGAGGCCGGCTACCGGTCCCAGGAGATCAAGGAAGCCGAGGCCCAGGTGGGTAAGACCAGGGCCGACCTGATAAACAAGAAGCTGGATTATGAACGGTACGACAACCTCTATAAAAGAAAGGTAGTGCCCGGCATCACCCGGGACAGATTCGAGGCCGACTACCTCATGTCCAAGGAAAATCACCAGAGCGCCCAGGCGGAATACAGCCTGCGGAAGGAGGGCTTCCGGGTGGAGGACATTGACAAGGCCCGGGGCGACTTCAAGGAGGCCCAGGCCAGCCTGGAGTTGGCCCTCACCCGGCTGGGATACGGCGCCATCACCTCCCCGGTGAACGGCGTGGTGCTGGTGCGCCCCATGGAACCCGGCATGACCGCGGCCATCGGCGCGCCGGTGCTCACCGTGGGAGATATGGATAATATCTATTTTCAGGGGTATATCCCGGCAACCGACCTGGCCAGGGTCAAGTTCGGCATGAAGGCCTTCGTCACCACCGACACCTACCCGGGCAAGAAGTACCCGGCCTGGGTGTCATTCATCAGCTCCAAGGCAGAGTTCACCCCCAAGACGGTGGAAACCTACAAAGAACGGGTGACCCTGGTCTATCGCTGCAAGATCCGGGCGCAAAACCTCAACTACGACTTGAAGCCGGGGATGCCGGCGGAAGCGGTCATTCTCCTTGACAGCCAACCAGCCGACCAGCCCAAGCCGTGAGGCGGCCATCCGGGTCGAAGGGCTGACCAAACGTTTCGGGACGCTCACCGCCGTGGATCATCTGACGCTGACGGTATCGCCGGGAGAGGCCTTTGCCCTGGTAGGCCCGGACGCCGCCGGCAAGACCACCGCCATGCGGATGCTCGTGGGCATCATGGACCCGGACGAAGGCCGGGCCGAAGTCCTGGGGTTCGACACCGTTAAGGAGTCCGAGCGCCTCAAGGAGCAGATCGGCTATATGCCCCAGCGTTTCGGGCTCTACGACGACCTGACGGTGGCGGAAAACATCGCCTTTTACGCCGACATCTACCGGGTGGACCGGGGCGAACGGGACCGCCGCCTGCCGGAGCTGCTCGGCTTTTCCAACCTCACCCCGTTCACCGGCCGGCTGGCCCGGAACCTCTCCGGCGGCATGCGCCAGAAGTTGGGCCTGGCCTGCGCCCTCATTCACCGGCCCCGGATGCTCTTTCTGGACGAGCCCACTTTTGGGGTGGACCCCATCTCCCGGCGGGAGTTCTGGGAGATTCTCTACGGGCTTCTGGGCGCCGGCCTCACCATCTTCCTGTCCACCGCCTACATGGACGAAGCCGAAAGGGCCCACCGGGTCGGGCTCATGCACCATGGCCGGTTGCTGGTGGTGGACACCCCCAAGGCCATCAAGAGCTCTTTTCAGGGGGAACTCCTGGAGGCCCGGGCCTCCAACCTGTGGACCGCCAGAAAAATTTTGAGCGAAAACCCCCTGGTGCGCCTGTCCCTGGCCATGGGCGACCGCCTGATGGTCACGGTGGACGACGCCGCCGCCGCCGTGCGGCCCCTCACGGAGGCGCTCACGCAGGCCGGCCTCACCGGGGTGTCCATGGCGCGGGCCAACCCCAACCTGGAGGACCTCTTCGTCCAGATCGTCCGCCGGGGAGAGGAATAACGGGGCGAAAAGGGGAAAAGGATAATGGGCTGAAAAGCCATATTACAAGGGTGCGTCCTACGCACCGGTACAGGTTTATTTTTAGCAACTGGGCTAACCTTTTTAGGACAGTCGCGCCTGAGGCCTTGGCTCACCCGTAAATCATCAAAAGACAGGTGGCGCAGGCTTCCAGCCGGTTTGCCGCACCGGCGAGATGCCGGCGCCACTAAGAACTTTTCAGGACAGCAGGAAAGAGATGCCGTCTAAGGATACCCCTCTGAATGAATGGGACCTTATCAAAGCCCTGAGCCGGGAGTTCGGCCCCGCCCCGCCCGGGGTCATTCTGGGGATCGGCGATGACTGCGCCGCCCTGGCCGGTAACGGCCCTGATTGTCTCCTGTGGACCATAGATACCCTGGTGGAGGGCGTCCACTTCGATCTGGCCTACACCTCCCTGGCCCAGTTGGGCTGGAAGTCCCTGACGGTGAACCTGAGCGACATCGCCGCCATGGGCGGAGAGCCCCGGCAGGCCTTACTTTCCCTGGGCTGGCCCCCGGCCCGGGACCGCCGTGGCGCCCTGTCGTTCGCCGCCGGCCTGGCCCAGGCCGCCCGGGAGTACGGCGTCGCCGTTATCGGCGGTGACATCGTCGCCTCCCCCGGTGGCCTCATCGTCACCGTGACCCTGACGGGGCGGGTGCCTGCCGGCCAGATGCTGCGGCGCGCCGGGGCTCATATCGGCGACCTGATCTTCGTCACCGGGCCTTTGGGGGAAGCCGCGGCCGGCCTGGAAATCCTGCGGCAGGGCCTGGACCTCCCCCCGGAACTGCAAGAGGCGTTGACTGAGGCCCAGCTCCGGCCCCGGCCCCACCTCCGGGCCGGCCGCCTCCTGGCGCAAGAGGGTCTGGCCACGGCCCTCATCGACACCTCCGACGGCATCGCCACCGACCTGTACCACATCTGTCAGGCCAGCGGCGTCGGGGCCCGCCTCCCCGCCGCGGCGGTCCCCGTCTCTCCCCGGGTTAAGGCCGCGGCCCCGCACCTGGGCCGCGACCCCCTGGACCTGGCCCTCTTCGGCGGGGAAGATTATCTCCTCCTGTTCACCTGCCCGCCGGAGGTGGCCGGGCGCCTGCCCGAATCCTTCTCCCGGGCCGGGCTGGCGGCGCCTTGCCCCTTGGGCCGCATCGTGGCCGGGGACCGGGTCGTCCTTTTAACCCCGGCGGGCGACGTGGATATCTCCGGCCAAGGCTTCGACCATTTCCGCCTTGACCCCGGGCCCGATGTACAGTAACATGTCACCAGGTGGGAGTTTTCCCTGACCCCCCCTCAGGGGCTCCGCCGCCAGCGGGTGGAAACCTGGCGCTCAACCTGAGAAACCCAAAGCAAGGTTTACGGGAAACTATGGCTGTAAATCGGGAAATCCGTCCGTTAAAGGTCTGTTCCACCTGCCGCGATTGGACCTATAAATACAAAGGCCTGTGCACCCGCCTGAACCAGGGGGTGGGGAAGTTCTGGCGCTGCGAAGACTGGGCCGCGGCCGATGACCGTCTTTTACCGGCAACACCGGGGGCTCCCGCCCCGATCCCCCCCTCCCCTTAAGCTAAAGGAGGCTGACGATGCAAGAGGTAGCTTTTGCGGCCCTGGTCCATGGGGTTTACGTGGTCACCACCCGGGCGGGCGAAAAAATCAACGGCATGACCGCGGCCTGGGTGTCCCAGGTGTCCCTCAAGCCCCTGCTCATCATGGTGTCCATCGCCCCGCCCCGCTTTACCCACACCCTGATCATGGAAAGCGGCATCTTTGCCATCAACGTCTTGACCGGCGACCAGGTGGAACTGGCCAAACGCTTCGGCTACAAAAGCGGCCGCAAAATCGACAAATTAGCCGGCCTGGAGACCCTCACGGCGGCAAGCGGCGCCCCCGTTTTGCCCCAGGCGTATGCCTACCTTGACCTGAAGCTGGCGCACACCTTCGCCGCCGGAGACCATACCCTGTTCGTCGGTCAGGTGACGGAAGCCAAAATCCTCCATCCTGAGAGCCACCCCCTGATCTTTAAAAAAAGCGATTTTTTTTAAGCCGGAGAGCCCTCAAAACCGCCAAAGCCTTTTGACCTCACCCCCGCCTGCCTGGTAGTTCCCTCCAGGTTAAGTATTTTATGGTTAAGAGAAATTATTTGCATTTGATCTGACTTTGGTTTATTTAGAATTTAGGGTTTCCGATTATCGAAGTAACTTCAACTTGCTTCCAGAAAGGGAACCTCAGGGGGAGATGGTTGATGGTCAATTTGGGGGATGTGGGACGAATCTGCCTCAACCAGGAGATCCGGGGGGTTTGCGAGAATTGTCTCTGGTGGGAGTGGGATTCCCGCCTGCAGCGGTGCAGTAACTCTCGATATTACGTCTGCCCGTTGTACCGCGAGCGGCTCTTCGACGCCACCGCCGGCGGCGGGTTGCCCCAGAGTCTCTGGCCCAAGGTTTAGGCCCGCAGGCGCCGGCTCAGGAGATCCGCCTGCCGTACCGGCAGGGGAAGAGAGAGTTTTTTTGCCAGTTGGGGTCCCCCGGCTCAATCCTACCTGTTTTTCTTTCCAGATTAATACGTTATAGCGATTGCCAAAAGGTTTTTCCGCTATGGCGCATGCTTCAAGAACCAGAAATAATGCTGGAGTCGCCAGTCCGTCTTCTCCTAAGGCTGGCCAAGAGCCTATCCTCAATTTTATAAATTACTTGACATTAATTTTAAAACGTGTTTATTATAAAATTCCAGTAGAAAAAAGCCAAACCCATCGTAAGGTGGGGACGGAAAGCCACGGGTCTTTTAGTTCGCTGGAGACAGCCGGGTTGCGCGGAAAGAGCAACGCGGTTTTTTTGTCGCAGTTTGCCGGGAGACCAGCGCCGGCAGCCAACTTACCAATGCCGGTAACGATTCCTCAGCGCGAAACGGCAATTACCGGGAAATTGTCTTTCCCTGCATAGATGCGGCTCAAAAATATATACCGGCCCCTTTAACCAGGCACCCACACTTTTGACATCAGTCTGATAAGCGGAGGTGTGCTGTGGATAGACCACGGCGCTGGCGGGTAAGGGTAGGGTTGTTTTGGGGACTGGCGGGTTTATCCCTGCTTTCCGGGATCCCCCCGGCCGGTGGCGGCGACCCGCCGGGGCATGTCACTCAATTTCTTCCCAACAATATCACTTCACACTCCCAGATAAACGATCATGGCGACGCGGTCTGGACCGATACGGACGGCGTCAACGGCATGATTTACCTGTGGAGCGGCGGCTCCAGCCGACTCATCAGCTCCCGTCCCAGCCTGGCCACCCATCCCCGAATCAACCACAAATTGGGTGACGATCTATACAGAACAGTATTATAGAGATGAATAAGGGAAAATTTCTGAAATGATATCTCGTCGTTAAACAACTTCACCTCCTGGCAGGCTTGACTGCCCAGGATAGCTGCCGGTCCGGGTTTTACGTCCTGAAAGTAGTTCGGTTGGCGCCGCATTTTTTCTTTTTATGGGTTAATCTGCAAGAGGAGTGCCCCAAATGGCCCGAACGCTTTTTGCGGTAATTCTGCTCGTTCTCCTGCCTTGTTCAGCTTTTGCCAACGGTCATGCCCCACACCTGTTCTTTGATGACTTTACCGGCGCGGCGTTAGGGCAGAACTGGACTGTCCAGCGGCCGGACCCCAATTCCTACGCCCTGTCGGAGGGGGTCTTGACCACCCAGACCCTCCCCGGGGATACCTGGAAAAGTAATAATGACTATGGCAACCTTTTCCAGTTCCAGATTCCCGGTGACCTGGCCGGCCAGGACTTTATGGTTACCCTCAAGGTGTCGAATTTTAACCCCACCCAGGATTTCCAACAGATCGATCTCATGGCTTATTCAGGATGAGGATAACTATGTGCGGTTCGGGAACGGGTGGATAGGCGGCGCCCGAAGATGGGAGTGGGCTGCGGAACCCAACAACTACACGTTCAATACCGCTACATCCGTGACTGACGCCGCGGCGAGCAGCTTCTATATGAGGCTGGTGAAAGAAGGGAGTAACTACACCTCCCAGTACAGCCTGGACGGCAATACGTATCAACAGGTTGCCGATCCGATTAATTATAACTTCGGTTCCCCGGCATACCTCGGCTTTGTGGCCCTGCAAGGCTCCACCCACTATGAAACGGCGGCCCCGGTAACGATCGACTACTTCTCCGTGGACCCGCTGACCGCCACCGCCAACGCCTATGACTTTACCTTCACCTATAACAGCGGCGACTCTTATCGCGGCGCTGTCATTGCCACCCCGGCCTACGGCTACTCCGAAACCTACACCCAGGCAATAAACACCGAGACCGGCCCCGGCGCCTATATCATTAACCGGGTGATCCCCGGCTATGACCCCGCCGACGCTGGCCAAGTCACCGTGGACCGCTATTTCGACGCCCAGAGCGGCCGGACCTTCGACTCCCTCGATACCAATCTTTTCGTCTCCCCCGGCGACAGCTACCTGGGCAGCGAATCCGGCTACATCATCCAGGACGGGGTGCCTTCCTATCTCTTCGGCTCCGAGGGAGCTTTCAACTACGAGGCCGACCTCATCAATATGACGAATCTGGGCGCCATGGGCGGCTATAACAGCGAGGCGCACGGCATCAACGCCCTGGGCCAGGTCGTGGGATATACTAACAACGCCTTCGGCCAAAAACATGCCTTTGTCTATGATCCGGCCACCGCCACCATGACAGACCTGGGCACCGTGTGGGGCAACACCAGCCAAGCC
>PEWM01000226.1:1570-10331 GCA_002779455.1 Deltaproteobacteria bacterium CG07_land_8_20_14_0_80_60_11 | reverse complement strand
CAGGCAGTCCGGGCTGAACTCGGCCAACATCTGGCGGCACAGGCCGCAGGGGGCGACGGGGTCGGGGGTGTCGGCGATGACCGCCAGGGCCGTCAAGTCGCGGCGGCCGGCGGCCACGGCGGTCAAGATCGCCACGCGCTCGGCGCAGATCGTGGCCCCCAGGGAGGCGTTCTCGATGTTGCAGCCGGAGAAGATCTCACCGGCGGCGGTCAGGACCGCGGCGCCCACCTTGAAGTTGGAGTAGGGGGCATAGGCGTACTCCCGGGCGCGCCGGGCCTGGTCTAAGAGCTGGTGTTGCACCGTTTCATCCAGCATGGCGAAGCCCGCCCCCGCCCCTAGCCCCTAGCCCCCCAGGGAGACGGCCAGGGCGGTGGTCAGTTTCACCACGTCCTGGTTGGTCTTGCGCAGATGCCGGGACAGGATCTGGGCCAGACGCAGGAGCAGTTTTACCCCCATGGCCGGGTTCTGCTCAATCAACGCCAGGAAATCCTTTTGATGCAGTTCCAGGAGGGAACAATCGGTGGAGGCGGTCACCGTGGCCGACCGGATTTCGCTTTCCAACAGGGCCATCTCCCCGAAATAAACCCCGTTTTCCGCCTTCAGGCGGATCATCACCCGCTCTTTGGGAGTGTCTTCATCCAGTACCAGGGTGAGCTGCTTGGTGATCTCCACTTCCCCTGCCTGCATAATGAACAGGCTATCTCCGGGCTCGCCTTCCTGGATGATGACCGCCCCGGCCGAAAATTTCCGGAGGCTGGTGCGGCCCAGCACCTGATGGATTTCAGCTTCTTCCAGGTCCTGGAAGAGAAAGATTTTTCGGAAAAAGGCGGCATCCATCATGAGAGACTCGGCCTCTGCGGGGCGATGACCACGGCGTACTGGTGCGGCCCCAGGGTCAGGGTGGGAGGGGGATTGATCTGGCATTCCACCTTGGTGCGCCCCAGGAGATGGGTCATCTTGGTTTCGGCGAACTTGCGCCGGATGAAGTCATCAATGGGCGACGGCTCTTCGGACAGCAAGTCCTCGAGGCTCAGGGTCCGGCCCTCGGTATAGATGCCGATAAGAATGCCCTGGTGATGCTCCTGGAGGTAGGCGGATAATTCCCTTAGGGGGCGCCCGTGGAACCGGCTGGGGACCTCAACATCCCATAAGCCCTGCCCATCCCCCATTAACAGTGACGTGTAGATGCGGAACAGGGCCGGGGAAGTGATGGCCCCCGCCAGGAGCGAGCTGTCGTATTGTCCCCGGATCAACACCTCCTCAGCCCCGGCCCGCTCTAAGTAAGTGCGGTTTTCCGGCCGCAGCAACTCCCCCATGATGCGAATTTTGGTATGGAGGGCCTTTAAGGCGAGGGCGGTGAACAGGGTGCGTTGATCCACCTGGGCGGCGGTTTCCCCCGGTTGCCGGTCGGCCAGGATGATGGCCTTGATGGCCCCCTGGACATTGGCCTTCAGGAGGATTTCTTCCCGGGAATAGTCCCCCCGGAGATAAAAAATCGCATGTGGGGGATATTTTTCTTTGATGGCGTCCATCTGCTCCGGCGGGGCTTTGTTGATCAGGACCACCGGGATGGTGGGGGGCAGGCGTTTGAGCAACTGGTCCAGCAAGGCCTCCGCCTCCTCCGGCCACCCGAGGATCAGGATATGTTGCGTGGATTTAATGGGTTCCAAACCTTTCTCCTGGCGAAACTTGCGTTCAATGAAGACGGAGGCCACGGTGGCGGTCACGAGAGACAGGCTGAGAAAGCCTATCACCATGAGGGTGACGCCCACCAGCCGGCCCAGGAAGGTGACGGGAACCACGTCCCCATACCCCACGGTGGTCAGGGTGACCAGACCCCACCACACGGCCCGCCCGAACCGGGTCCACCACGGCCCCTCGGCGGGTTCAAGCAGGCTGAACCCGATGGCGCCCAGCAGCAGGATCGCCAACAGGGTCAGGATCAGGGCAAAGACCCTTTCCCGTTGCAGCGTCCGGATAAAGGAGGTGACGGAACCTTTGATCACGACTCCTCAGGCTGAATGGTTCAGCCGCATCTCCATCAGTAAGCGTTCAGCAGTCAGCTATCAGCTATCAGCAGAAGCAAAAACTTATCAAATCTGGTCGATAACAATTGATTTACCGGAATAATACAACCAATTGTTATGATGCATAAAGCCGACCGCTGACCGCTGATAGCTGAACGCTTACCTCCATCAGGTGTCCACGGCTGATCTTGGGCAACGCGGCCCGGGGCGCTCAAGACCTCGCCTCCCGGCCCCAGGCCGTGCCCGCCCCGTTAAGTAGGGCGATGACAACCCTGGCACTCTATGGGGCCTGCCTGCCGTCCCTGTTGCCGCAACCGCAGATGGCACCCTTTACATCGGCGATGATAGGCGTTCTTGGCATCCAGGCGGCGGGCCTCCGGCCTCAGACCGTGGCAGGCCTGGCACTTTGCCACCGGCTGCCCTTCACGCCAGACATTGCGCCTGCCTTGGTAGTCGTGGTGGCATTGGGTGCAGGCCACGCGCCGGGCTTCGTGCCCCCGGTGGCTGAACTTCACCGGCGGCTTATGCCTGGACCCCGCCACGGGGATTTTCAGGAGACTGACCGCCGGGGCCTCGGTGAGAGAGCCGCCCTGGGCCCCCAGGATGCCCAGCACCCCCAAAATCAGTCCTGCCGCATAGGCTAAACGGCAGCCTCTGGTCAACGCCACTTCAGTCCTGATAGTAGGAGGCGCAGGAGGTATCCGATTCCCAGACGTCGACCCGGCGGACTTGCACCCCGTCGCGATTAAAGATCGCCCCCAGGCGCTCGTACAGGTAACAGGCCAGATTCTCCGACGAGGGGTTGCGGTCCTGAAAGGCGGCCAGTTCATTCAAATATTTATGGTCGAGCTCTTCCAGCACCTGTTTGGTCCGGGCCTTGACCAAGCCAAAATCCATCAGCAACCCGGTGCGGTTCAGCGCCTTCCCCACCAGGAACACCTCCACCTTCCAGTTGTGGCCGTGGAGGGACTCGCATTTCCCATTGAAGTTTTCCAGCCGGTGGGCGGCGGCAAACTGGGTGACGATTTTTACTTCATACATGTTATTTCTGGCTTCCTTTGAGGGTGCGGAGCCGGGTCTCCATACGGGCAACGAAGGATTTCACATCGGTCTGCAAGCTTGCCAGTTCTTGGTGGCGCTTGCCCATGATATTTTTAAATTCCTGCAGCCAAAACTCCAGGAGCGCCAGTTCGCGCTGCCGCAGTTCTTCTTCCACCCGGTTTTTCAATTGTTTGATCAGAGCTTCGTCCATATCACCCCTTTTATTGACTACCCCAAAAGCTCTATCCTGTCAATTATTCGGCGGCGCCTCGATAAAAAATATGGGGGGATCAGGCTCGACCTACCGGATTATTTCCCGGCTACAGCGTGAAATACCGAATCGGCCAGCGATGTTTGCGGGCCTTGAGCTTCAAGCGCCAGGAAGGGTTGACCGCCACCGGATGCCCGATGGACCGGAAAAGATAGGCATCCTGGATATGGTCCCCGTAGGCGTAGGCCTGGGATAAATCAAAACCATGGGTCCGGGACAGCTCCTGAAGCAGCCACAATTTATGGGGCCCCCGGGGGTTTCGCCCGGCAATCGCCCCGGTAAATCGGCCGTTCTGCCGCTGCAATTCCGTGGCGATGAGCCAATCCGCCCCCAACTCTTCCTGTAACGGCGTCAGGAGCAGGGACAGGGAGCCGCTCAACAGGGCAATGGCGTGCCCCTGGGCCTGATGCGAAAGGACACAGGCCCGTGCCGCCGCGCTCACCCGGGGGGCGATGTCTTCCCGGTAGCACTGCCGGGCCAGGCGGACCACCTCCTCCACCGGCAGCCCCTCGAGGTAACTTTTGTCCTGGAAGCGCCGCTGGGGCCGACAGGCTACCTGACCGAGGTAAGCCAACGCCCGGGTAACACTGAGCAGGCGCCGCCGCACCAGATACCGGAAAAAGAGCCGCTCGGTGTAACCCTGAACCAGGGTCTGGTCCACGTCGAAAATGGCAACCACCCGGCTCATAACGTCCTCCGGCGGCCAGATTCTGGCAGCGTCGCGGGGGCAGGCTAAGTTTTATCGGCCCTGAACAGGATACGGCCATCCCAGATTACCGGGAGGCCCCGAATGATGCACAGCGCCGTTGTAAAAAATATAAGACCTTGATTCAAAGGATGCAAGGTTATCAGAATGTTTGGGTCCTTGATAGCCAGGGCCCAGGTGAGGTAAAGGAGACCGAAAATCACGCCCTTGGCCAGGCCGTAGAGCGCCCGCATGAAGCGGGAAGCCACCAGGAAACGCCCGAGGGGGGAGTACATCATCCCGAAACCCGATTTCCCCCGGGCCAGGGCCGCGCCCCGGATGCCGTCCACCACGAAGGAGCGGATGAGAAAGACTATGGGGACCCACAAAGGCGCCAGTCCCAGGTACATGAAGGTGATCCAGAGGATATTTTCCACCGACCGGTCCAGGGCGATGTCCAACACCGCCCCGAGTTCGGTGACCTCGTGGCGCAGCCGGGCCACGTACCCGTCAAACCAATCCAGGAGAAACAGGACGATCAGCAGCCCCAGGCCAATAAGCCGCACCCCGAAACTGGGGACAAACAGGAGACCCACCAGGATCAACAACAATGGCAGCCGGGCCAGGGTGATGAGATTAGCCAGAGACATGGTGGGGTTCCCTAATCATGGGGGGGTTAAGGGAGAAAGTACCAGAATAATCGGTTTCTTTCAAATTTATCTCAGCCGGCGCGCAATTTGGGCCGGTGAGGTCGAGAGGTTGGCGTTGCCCTCCGGGCGCTTCACTCCCCCGGCTCGGGGCGGCGCCACCCTGACCCGAAAGGGCTTTTTTGTCCGCTGGTTTTGTGTTATGGTGAATTGGCCTGATAATCAGGCCGATTCCCCCAGCCAAGGCAGGCCTCCAGATGCCCTACAACCGTTCGGATCATCCCGAGACCCAAGAGATGATCGGGCAGAGATACCTGATCGTGCGTCAGCTCCGGGAAGAACCCTGGGGCGGGGTGTGGCTGGCCCAAGACAATATCCTGAGGACCGAGGTCAGCCTGAAGCTCCTGGCCCGGGACGCCCCGGAGTGGACCGCGGCCCGGGACATGTTTGAACACGCCGCGGTCCTGGGACTGAAGCTGCGCCACCCCCAGATCCTGGGGGTTTTCCACGTCGACAAGGCCGAAAAATTTCTCTATCTGGTGGAGGAACCCTTTCCCGGCGAGAGCTTGATGGCCCATTGGGTCCGGCAAGAGCGGTTCAGCCTGCCCCAGGCGCTGCACCTGCTGGAACTCCTGGGCCAGGCCCTGGCCTGCGCCCACCAGCAGGGGGAAGTGCACCAGTTCCTCAGCCCCCTCAATATCCTGCTCCAGGGGGAAGACCTCCGTCTGGCCAATTTTGCCTTCGCCCCGGCCTATGGCGATGAACCGCAGCACCTGGAGCTCAGGGCCTATGCGCCGCCGGAGGTCATTCACGGGGATCGGCTGACGCCGGCCGGCAACGTGTTTTCTTTGGGGGTCCTGGGTTTCCGGCTGGTGGCCGGCAGCCTGCCCTATCCCCTGACCTTTGATGAGCCTTTTCCCTATCGTTTGGAATACCCCCCGGCGGACCTGGAGGAGATTCCTGTTCCCCTGCAGAACGTGCTGCTGCGGTGCCTGTCGGAGGACCCCGAAGAGCGGCTGCCCCATGCCGGCGCCCTGATCAGCCAATTGCGCCAGGCCCGGGAACTCATGCACGGGGGTGCCAGGAAATCCGCCGTCTGGCGGCCGGAAAAACCCCGGCGTAGCTGGCAGCCTTTGGCTCAGGCGGGGCCGCAGTTGAAAAAAGTCTGGGAGCACAGCTTGCCCCACGCCCAAAAGGTCAGGGATGCGGCCCTGACCCATTTAAACACCCTCAAGCTGCTGCCCCGGCGCCTGCTGTGGGGGGCGGGCCTGGCCGTCCTGACGGTGGCCCTCATCATCATCGGGGTCAAAGTCGGCCACCGGCCGGCGTCGAAGCCTCAACCTACCACGGTGGCGGCGCCGGTCGCTCTCCCGCCGGTGGGCGGGGGGCCGCCCCTGATGGAGACCAGCGAGGCCGGGGCCCCCGGGGAGCCGGCTCCCGCGGCCAGGCCGGCCGCCGGCCATACCCCGGGCCCGGTTCAAGCCACCGTGGCCTCTAAAGATCAGCGCTATCTCCTGGTGGCCGCCACCTACTCCACCCTGAAGCAGGCCGAGATCCTCCAGCAGCGCCTCCGGGCCAGGAATCTCCGGGCCGTCATCAACACCCGGAAGACCGGGGACAAGACCCGGTACCAAGTCCAGGTGGGCCCCTTTACCGGGGCCAAGGCCGCCGAGGACGCGGCCAACCGCATCAAAACCCAGGAAAAGCTCACCCCCAAAGTCTTGAAACTGGCGCCTAAAACCACCGGCGCCGATAACGTCAGGAGGCCATCCCGATGAAACCACCGGTCATGACCACTTCCCTGGCGGGGCTGGGTATCCGGCGCCAGGGCAAGGTGCGGGACATTTACGACCTGGGGGATAGCCTGCTTCTGGTGGCCACGGACCGCATCTCCGCCTTCGACGTGGTGATGGCCGAGCCCATCCCCGATAAGGGCCGCATCCTCACCCGGCTGTCCGCCTTCTGGTTCCGGCGCCTGGCGGACCTGACCCCCAACCATCTGGTGAGCCTCAGGGTGGAGGAGTTTCCCCCGGCCTGCCGGCCGTTCCAGGACCTGCTGGCGGGCCGCACCATGCTGGTGCGCAAGTGTAAGCCCCTGCCGGTGGAGTGCATCGTCCGGGGTTATCTGTCCGGTTCAGGTTGGACGGAGTACCGGCAAGAAGGCGCCATCGGCGGTTTGGCCCTGCCCCCGGGGCTGGTGGAGTCCCAGAAGCTGCCGGAGCCTATCTTTACGCCCTCCACCAAGGCCGAGCTGGGAACCCACGACGAAAACATCTCCTTTGCCGCCATGGCGAGCCAGATCGGGGCGGCGCTGACGGCGAAGGTCCGGGACCTGAGCCTGGCCCTTTACCGACGGGCCCTCGCCTGGGCCGAGCCCCGGGGCATCATCATCGCCGACACCAAGTTCGAGTTCGGCCTGGCCGCCGGCGCTGACGAAAAACTCTTGCTCATCGACGAGGTCCTGACCCCGGACTCCTCCCGCTTCTGGCCCCGGGAGGACTACCGGCCCGGCGGCCCCCAAAAGAGCTACGACAAGCAGTATCTAAGGGATTACCTGGAATCGCTGGGCTGGAACAAGCAACCCCCGCCGCCGCCCTTGCCCGCCGACGTCATCGCCAACACCCGGGCCCGTTACCTCCAGGCGTTAAAGACCCTCACCGGCGAAGAGTTGGGTTGAAAGACCGGTTTTGAAAAGTTCTTGGTGGCACCGGCATCTTGCCGGTGCGGGCGCACAGGCTGGAAGCCTGTGCCACCAATGTGCTACCCTGCGTCAAAGGCGGGCACGGAGGTCTGCCCCACCGGACTTTTCATGCCTTACGGGTAGGCCGAAAGGTCCATGAATAACTGCCTTGAAAAGTTGTCGCCAGGGGGCTTCACAGCCATGGATAGGGCGGCCCGTGGCCGCCATAATTCGGCGTGCACGGCACGCCCTATGCGAGACAACTTCTTGAAGTAAATTTCCCTTTTCATACCGATGTGGCATTAAACCGCAATTTTTTGTAGGGGCGGACCTGGGTGTCCGCCCTCTTTGGGCGCCTACCAGCCGCTGCCGCCGCCGCCGCCGCCCCCGCCGCCGGAGGACCCGCCGCCGCCGCTCCCCGAGGACGAGCCCGGCGGAGTTGAGGAGGACGAGATGGCGCCGGCAAAGGAGCTGCCCAGGCTATCGGTGAAGCGGGAGGTGTGGGAGCTGTCCCAGGAACTGCCGGCATACCAGGTGGGGGAGTAAGGCTGGGCCCCGGCCCGGTTCAGCACCTCGGCGAACTGCTCGCTCCAGGCATTCTCCACATCCAGGGCCAGGGCGTAGGGCAGGTATTTTTCGAAGAGCGCCGGCGTCTTTTCCGGGGGATTGAGGAGATTGAGGCGCTCTTTTTCCGCTACCGAGAGATAGAGCTTGAAGCCCTCGATCTGGTCCATGATCTTGCGGCCCGACAGGGTGGGGGCCTTGAGCAGGTGATAGAACAGGGCGTTGAGGAAGCCCATGGCGGCCAGGGTCGCGGCCGCAGGGATGGACACGGCCGAGGTTAACAGGAACGCCCCGGCGATCTCCCCCGCAAAAAAGGGCAGGGCGAACAGGGTGACGCCCAGGGCCCCCAGCCATTTCCCCACGCCGCCGCCCCGGGCGGCCCGCCACTTTTTATAGACGGTGACCGCCAGAAAATAACAGGCCACCGTCCAGATGGTCAGCCACAGGGACCCAAAGCCCGCCGCAAATTTATCCCGGGACGTCAGGACAACCAAGGCCACGCCCAGGAGGGTAATGACTACCCCGGGGGCCAGGTAGCCCGAGTTGGTGACGAAGTAGATCTTTTCGAGTTCCGTCTGCAGATTTTTCTTCAGGGCATCGATGGCGCCTTTGATGATGGTGTGGTTGGTGTCTTTTAAGGTAACGGACCCGCCCCGGGAGAAGAGTTGGGCGGTGACGAGTTGCTCGTCCCGGGACAGGGCTCCCATGGCGGCGTCCCGGCGGACCAGGGTGTAATCGCCGCTGTCTTCCTGGATCAACACCGCCCCTTTTACTCCCATGTCCACCACCGCGGCGGCAAAGGCCTTGTCGTCATACCCCATGCGGCTGACGAAACGTACGCCCGCG
>PEWM01000226.1:790-1415 GCA_002779455.1 Deltaproteobacteria bacterium CG07_land_8_20_14_0_80_60_11 | reverse complement strand
CATCCGCTCCTGGCTGGAGGGCTCGTGCACCACGCCCTTGGGCCAGGACACCGCCACGGTCAGGCCCTCTTTGGGGGCCAGCCGCCGGGTGGTCTTGAAAACAATGTCGTGGTCGCCGGCTTTTACGGTGAAATCGTGGCCCCGGCCCCCCTGATAACCGGTGTAGGCCGCGGAGTTCAGGATTTTGGCTCCGGCGGGCAGCTCGATATAAGCTTCGGCCCGGTCGATGGCAAAGGTCCAGCCGTTGCCGGTGACGTTCCAATAGAGTTCGTCAAAGTCCTTGAAGAACCCCAGTTCCCGGTCAACCCGGTACCGGATGGTGTAGGTGTGGACCCCGGCCTGGAGAAATACGTCTTGTTTGCCGATGAATATCTTGACCCCGTTGGCGGCCGATTGAGTGTGATAAGGCTCAGGCCGGCCGTCCCGCCAGACCTCCTCCACCTTAAAGCCCACCTTGACGGTGTTCCCCAGCCGGTCCCGATAGGTGGTGGGAAAATCCCGGATGATGCCCCGTTTGATCTCGCTCCCGGTGGCCTGAACCGAGATGTCCTCGGTGACGGTCATGGAGGCGTCGGGGTTTACCACAATGAAGCTCTTGAAATTGAGAATCCGCTCGGATTGCGCC
>PEWM01000226.1:0-764 GCA_002779455.1 Deltaproteobacteria bacterium CG07_land_8_20_14_0_80_60_11 | reverse complement strand
GGCCAGGACCGTGACGGCCGTCAGGGTCAGGAACAGGACGCCGCGCTTCATATGTGTGTACCCGTCCATTTCTATCCTATTTTCCTGTAGGGGCGCACCCATGTGTGCGTCCTGCTTGAGGGCGGACACGCAGCAGGTCCGCCCCTACCCAATGTGATGGGAAGGTAAGCTCTTTTTTGCGCCCATCTAGGGAAAGGCAACCTTGGGCACGGCCCGTTCGGCGGCGTCCTCGATCTCGAAGTATTCCACCGTGGTGAAGCCGAAGGCGGAGGCCATCAGGTTGCTGGGAAACGACTGGATCAGGATGTTGAAGTTCCGGGCCGTGCCGTTGTAATAGCGCCGGGCCAGTTGGACCTGGTCCTCGATGTCGGCCAGGGACTTTTGTAAGTCCATAAAATTCTGGGATGCCTTCAAATCGGGATAATTTTCCGCCACCGCGAAGAGGTTCGCCAAGGCCGCGCCCATGGCCCCTTCCACCTTGGCCTTGTCGCCCACGCTCTGGGCCGCCTGGCTCTTGGTCCGGAGCTCGGTAACTTGGTCCAGGACGCCCCGCTCGTGGCCCATGTAGCCCTTGACCGTCTCGATCAGGTTGGGGATGAGGTCATTCCGGCGCTTCAGCTGGACGTCGATACCGCTCCAGCCCTCAGCCACCAGGTTCTTGTTGGTCACCAGCTTGTTGTAAATCGTCACGGCCCCGAGCAACAGGACCACCACCACGCCCAGGAGAATGTAAAGTGTCATGTTTTAGCCTCATTGAGCATTAT
>PEWM01000005.1:7333-10707 GCA_002779455.1 Deltaproteobacteria bacterium CG07_land_8_20_14_0_80_60_11 | reverse complement strand
TTCGTCGCCTACGGCGGTTCCGGGGATGACGTTGCTAACCCTACTCATGCCAATAATTCCCTGGCCGACTTCATGGGCACCAATCAGGATTTGGCGGGCAATAGCAATGGCTCAACTACCTTATATTACTGGACAAACGGCGCCCCGTTTACTGCCAAGGACGCGTTTGATACCGTGGACCAGTTTAATAACCCTATCTGGCCAATGGACGGCATGTACGGCATAGACGAGTATTTGCACTACGCCGGCTACGGCAGCGCCGACATTACCCAAGATACGTCTTTTTACACCCAGCTTATCGACACCCAAGCCTCCTTGGGATTCACGTTCGCAAATTATAAGGACGAAATCGACGCCGGCCGGGTAGTGATGATCCAGGTGGAAGGCCACTCCATGTTTGGTTATGGTTACACTACTGACGGAGAAATTATCTTTGACGACACCTGGGGCCACCATAACTTAGAAATGACTTGGGGAGGCTCCTACGGCAGCATGGACCAATGGGGAGTGACCTGCTTCACCCCCAGCGGCGGTTCGCCGGTGCCCCTGCCTTCCAGCCTGCTCCTGATGATTTCCGGTCTGGCGGGGCTGGCGGGATGGAGAGTACGCTTCCGGCAGAAATAATTGCGGTTACCATCGACAATTAAAAAGGCGGGGTCCGATCGGCCCCGCCTTTTCTTCGGCGGAGATAGCTGAAAAAGGGGCGCATTGTTGATATAGTAAAAACATGCCTGAAGAGTTCAAATGCGGCTACATCGCCCTCATGGGCTTTCCCAACGTGGGCAAGTCCACCCTGCTGAACCGGCTGGTGGGGGAAAAGCTCGCCATCACCTCGCCCAAGCCCCAGACCACCCGGCAGCGCCTCCTGGGCATCGTCAACCGGCCGGAGGCCCAGCTCCTGTTCCTGGACACCCCGGGGGTGCTGGACCCCAAGGGGGCGCTCAATGCCAGCCTGGTCGCCGCGGCCCTCAAGGCCCTTGCTGAAGCCGACCTGGTGGTGTGGCTGGTGGAGCCGCGCCCCCCGGCCGCCGACGACCGGGTCCTCCTGCCCCAACTGCGGCGGCTGGACCGCCCCCTGATCATGGTGATCAACAAGATCGACACCGTGGCCAAGCCCCGGCTCCTGCCCCTGATCAGCGCCTACCACGAGATGTTCCCCGGGGCGCCCATTATCCCCTTGAGCGCTCTCCTGGGGGACGGGGTGGCGGAACTGATGGCCGAGATCGTCAAACTCCTGCCGGCGTCGCCGCCCCTCTACCCCCCGGATCAGGAGACCGATTCCACCGAGCGCTTCCTTACGGCCGAACTCATCCGGGAACGGGTGCTGCATCACACCAGCGAAGAGATTCCCCACGCGGTGGCGGTGCAGGTGGAGGAGTTCGACGAAAGCCGCCGGCCCCATCTGGTCAGGATCAGGGCGGTGATCTTTGTGGAGCGCAACTCCCAGAAAGGCATCCTCATCGGCAAGCAGGGGCGCATGCTCAAGGCCATCGGGGCCGAGGCCCGGGGCGAAATCGAGGCCCTGCTGGGCGCCAAGGTGTTCCTGGAGCTCTGGGTGAAGGTGTGGAAAAACTGGCGCAAGGACCCCAAAGCTTTGCGCGCCTTGGGGCTGCAGGGATAAGCCTCGGGCGGCGGGCCCCGCGCAACAAATTATCGGCCTCTGATTGACAATTCCCCCGAAGATGCGCACAATAAAGTCAAGTGAGGCCTGACCCCCATGAGGCATCGGATATTGCAGATTTGCCCGGCGGTTTTCGTCCTCGTTCTCCTCGCGCCCCGGCAGGTTCTGGCCGAATGGGTCACCTGGTATCAATTCGGCAGCGAAGGCTCCTATGTCCACCAGACCGCGCACCTGCTGTTTTTCCTGTCCATGCTTTTTTTCATCTATGAAATTTTTCATGCCAATCTGCAAAAATTTCGCGGCTTCCGGCTCCTGGTGTGGGCCTGGGCGCTATTCGCCTTATGGAACCTCGACGCCTTTGTGGGCCACTGGGCCGACTGGACCTTGCAAAATCCCCTCATCCTGGGCCAGGGCTGGGACCGGCGGCTGGTCATGGATGATTTCCACACCTGGCTGGTTTATATCACCAAGATCGACCACTCCATCCTGTTAGCGCCGGCGTTCCTGATGTTTTATCTGGGTCTGAAGGCCCTGGTCCGCAAGCCGGGAGCCAGGTAGATGGTCACTCTGCCCCTGGCGCCCCTCTGGATTCTGGAATACCTGAGCGCGCTGCTCGTTTTCATTTTGACCATCCTCTCCCTGCGCCTGGGCCGGCGGCTGGTGGATCAGGACCCGGAAAACGCCCTGTGGCTGTTCCTCAACTGGCTGGCCATCGCCTTGGTGATTCTTGCCGTCACCCACCTGATTTCCCATACCCTGCATGATCTCATCACTTACTGGAATCTTCCCAACCTGGCGCTGGTGCAGCGGATTTTCGGCGGCTTCGATAGCGTGGTTTACGTGGTCATCGCGGCCATCACCCTGTTTTTTCACCGGATTCAGCGGCTCTACCTCCGCATGGAGACGGATCATCACTATCTGGAAGAGACCAGCCACGAGATCCTGGCCCTCAACCGGGAGATGGAAGCCCTGGTGATGGAGCGCACTATGTCGGAGATGGCCATGGGGATGGCCCACGGCATCCGCAATCCCCTGCACATCATCGGCGGCTTCAGCCACCGCCTCCTGCGGAAGACGGACGAAGACGACCCCAGCCGGGCCTGGGCCACGGCCATCGCCGAGGAGGCCCGGCGCATCGAACAGATGGTGGAGCGCTTCGAGACCCTGGCCATGCGAAAGACCTCGTTCTTCGCCCAGGAGGACTTGAATGTCATCGTCCGGAGCACCATGGACCTCCTGCTCCCGGACCTGAAAGCCAAGAACATCGCCCTGGTGAAGGAACTCTGCCCCGAACCGCTGGTGGGGCGCTTCAACAAGCACCTGCTGAAGGTGGCCCTGGCCCATCTGGTGCGGAACGCGGTGGAGGCCACCCCCCGGGGGGGGACCGTGCTGGTGCGCACCGCCATGGAGCAGCAATTTGCGGTGTTGATCCTCCGGGATACGGGCCGGGGGATGCCCGAGGAGGTGGTGGAGAAGGTCTTTGTGCCGTTTTACACCACCAAGATCGGCGGTACCGGTTTAGGGATGGTGTTCGTGCGCCAGATCGTGGATGAACACCGGGGGGTCATCACCCTGGAGAGCAAGGTGGGCCAGGGCACCACCGTGACCATCCGGTTGCCGCACCGCTTCACGGACCGGCCGGAAGTGGTGGACGAGTTTCCGCCCGCCGCCCCGCCCGGGACCCTTGCCGCCCCGTCAACCCAGGGACCGGGGCCGGGTAAGGCTTAATACCGCTGAGCGCTCAACGGCCAAT
>PEWM01000005.1:0-7296 GCA_002779455.1 Deltaproteobacteria bacterium CG07_land_8_20_14_0_80_60_11 | reverse complement strand
CACATGGGTGCGCCCCTACTCGGTATAACCGTCTCTACGGTTTTCCGGCCTCGGCCCGGGACACCAGCCAGAAGATCACCCCGCACACCAAAATGCCCGCCAGATAAAGCCCCTCGGTCCACAGGTCATGGGAGGCCAGGGAGGTCACCAGCACCTTGCGGATAAAGGCCACCAGGGCCAAACCCACAAAGAGCTGGAGCTTGAAGGCGCCGCCCCGGACGCGGTCGATCTCCATGTCCAGCAATTCGATAACCACCCACAGGATCAACACCGAACCCATGGCGCCCACCAGGCCCTGGGAAAGATTCCCCCGGACGATGTGGATCACGTCCTGGACGACGAGGGCCACCGCCCCCAAGGACAGACCCAACAGGCCCACCACCAGGAGGATGTTGAGGCCGAAGGTGAAGCGCTGGGAAAACCGGATCAACACGGAGTCCAGCTTTTGGGAGAGAAAGACCCGGCGGATCTCTTCCTCGTGGTAGGTCCGGGCAATGATGTCCAGGTTCAGGTCCAGGATCTTTTCCATCGCCCTGAAGGCGGCCTCCCGCTGCCGGGGTTCCACCTCCGCCTCGATGATCCGGTGCAGGCGCTGGCGGATCAGGTTCATGCCGACGTAAACGAAGTGGGCCGAAAGATTGATCCGCACGTGGGCGTGGCCGATGCGCTGGAGGCGCTGGAAGTAGCGCTCGTCATAGGGCCCCTGAAACAGGGCCAGCAGCCACTGCTGATGCTGGTCCCGCAGCCAGGCCAGCTTGGCCGCATCTTGCAGAAATTTGGCCGTGTCGGGGATGGTCAGGAGCAGGTTGTAGAAGTCCGATACGATCGTCTCGACGTGGGGCGACACCACCGGCAACAAGCCTTTTAAGGTTTCGATATCCGGCTCGGTGAACCGGTAATTGTCCTTGATCTCCTGAAAGGTCCGCATGGTCAAAACTCCGGGGGTAAAAGGGGAAAAGGGGAAGAGGGGAAAAGGGAGCGCCCGCCTGCCGCATTATGCCCCATGAGTAACTGCCTTAACCATTCCTCCTGCCATGCCGCCTTCTGAAACTTCCGACTGAAATCGGGGCTACCGCCTATCTTATCCTTATCACAGGCCCCGGATAGAGTAAACCAATCTTCGGCCTGGCGCCTTCATGCCGGGTAAGCGTTCAGCTTTCAGCAGTCAGCTTTCAGCAAAAACAAAATTCTCTCCAATAATTTTGCACGTATCCTCATTTCCGGCGCCAATCAGGTTGTCACCGATGCTGATGACCATTATAATAGCCCCAACAGTTTATGAGCCAAGGACCTTTATGGGGCGGGGGGCGGTTATCTTTTTGTGGCTGTGCTTAGGTTGGGGGGTGACGGCCCTGGCGGCTCCTGCCCCCCTGACCCTAAGCGAGGCCATGCTCCTGGCCCTGAAGCACAACCCGGCCCTGGCGGCCGCGGGTCTGGCCGTGGAGACCGCCGAAGCCGACCTGGCCCGGGCCCGGGCCCGGTTCCTCCCCACCGTCAACTTCAACGAGACCTACAACTTCTCCGACAACCCTTCCCAGGTCTTCATGAGCAAGTTGAACCAGCGGGTTTTCACCGGCCAGGACTTTCTCCTCAACAACCTGAACAACCCCAATGCCTACGGCAACTTTCGCACCGGCCTGGTGATGCGCCAGCCCCTGTTCCAGGCGGGCGAGGCGCACCTGGGCTACCAGCAGGCCCGCCTGGGCCGGGAGATGGCCGCGGCCTATATCCTGAGCGTCCGGCAGCAGTTGTTGTTCCAGGTGACCCAGGCCTATTTCGGGTTGCAACTGGCCCAGGAGAACCTAACGGTGGTGCAGCAGGCCCGCCATACCGCTTCAGCCCACCTGAAAATCGCCCAAACCCGGTTTAAGGCCGGTACGGTGGTGCACTCCGACGTCTTGTCGGCCCAGGTGCACCTGGCCAGGCTCACCCAGGAGGAGATGACCGCGGCCAGCCGGGTGCAGATCGGCCGGAGCGCCCTGGCCACGGTGGTGGGCCGGCCGGAGGCGGGAGAGCGGCCCCTGGCCCCGGCCCCCACGGTCCCGGCCCCTTTGCCGCCCAAGCTGGATGACCTGAACCAGACGGCCCAGGAGACGCGCCCCGACCTCAAGCAGCTGGAGCTGGCGGCCCGGGTGGCCCAGCAGGAATATGCCAAGGCCCGTCTCAACTACCTGCCCCGGCTGCACGTGGTGGCGGAGTACGACGTGGACCAGCGGCGCCTCTTCGGGTCCAGCGCCGACGGCTACACGGTGATGGCCCTGCTTAACTTCAACCTGTTCAACGGCCTGACCGACCTGGCGAAGGTCCGGGAGACCCGGGCCAAAGAGACCCAGGCCCGGGACCTGAAACGGGACCTGGAGGACCGGGTCCGGCACCAGGTGACCGAGGCCATCCTGAACCTGAAGACGGCCCAGGCGCGCCTCGGGGTGGCTGAGAAGGCGGCGGCCCAGGCCCGGGAGAGCCTGAGGCTGATCCGCCTGCGCTATCAGTCCGGCCTCACCATCCTGGTGGACCTGCTCACCGCCGAAGACGCCACCAAAAACGCCGAACTGAGCCGGGTGGCGGCCCGGTTCGACACCTACCTGGCCCAGGCGGGCCTGGACCTGGCCCTGGGAACCATCTCCGGGCCGGTGGCGGAGGGAGAGAGGCCGTAGGGGCGACCCGGCGGGTCGCCCTTGTGGGGTGATATACAACACTCCGATAACCCAGGCGTTGGCCGGGTTTTAGGCGTAGGGGCGGGTTTGAAACCCGCCCCTACCAGGGACCCTGGCTGGGCGAGAAAACCATGGCAGACAAAAAGAAAATCATCGGCCTGAGCGCGTTAGTCGTCGGGGGCATCCTGTTCATGGCCTGGCTGGCGGGGCTGCTCCACTTCGGCAAGATCGCCCCGGGGCTTACGCCGATCACAGGGCCGCCGCCTCAGGGCCGGGTCCTGGTCGTCCAGGAAAGCGAGATTCCCCGGGAGTTGGAGGTGTTGGGGGCGGTGATCTCCCCGAGTCTGGCCCAGGTGTCGGCCCAGGTCCCCGGCCGGGTGGTGAAAATTTGGGTGGAAGCCGGTTCCCGCGTGAAACCGGGAGACCCCCTGGTGAGCCTGTCGGCGGCGGAGTTCAAGGCCCGGGTGGACCAGGCCCAGGCGCAACTGAACCAGGCCGCCGCGGATTATAAACGGTACCAGTTCCTCCTCAAGGAAGGCGCCGCCAGCCCCCAGGAGTTCGGGGCCGTGGAGGCCCGTTATAAGACGGCCCAGGCGGTTGTAAGCGAAGCCGCCACCCTGAAAGGCTACACCGTGGTGAAGGCGACTGCGGCCGGGGTGGTGGCGGAGCGCCGGGTGGCGGTGGGCGACCTGGCCCAGCCCGGCCAGACCCTGGTGTCCCTGTATAACCCGGACCTCCTCCAGGTCGAGGGCGAGGTCAACGACAGCTACCGGGAGCAGGTGAAGACCGGCGAAATCGCCCTGGTCAGCGTACCCGCGGTGAAGTTCGAAGCCAGTCTCCCCCTCACCGAAATCTTTCCCATCAGCGCCCCGGGCAGCCGCACCTTCAAGGTACGCACCGGGATGCTGAAAAACCCGGCCCTGATGCCGGGGATGTTTGCGCGGTTGTCGCTGCCTTTGGGCCACAGCCGGGGCATCCTGATCCCCCAGGCGGCGGTCAAAACCGTGGGCCAGCTCACCATGGTGCAGGTGGCGGCGGACCAGGCGGCGCAGCTGCGCCAGGTGAAGCTGGGGCGGCAGTTGGGGGATAAGGTGGAGGTTTTGGCGGGGCTTAAGGCCGGGGACCGGATTATGCTGCCTGGGGATTAGCTTTTTGGTAGCCGCAGGCTTCAGCCTGCGCAAGCTAAAGCTTGCGGCTACTGCAGCCAACCATAGGGCGGCCCGTGGCCGCCGTAAATCGGCGTGCACGGCACGACCTATAGGTGCTATTTTTACCTCCTCGTTCCCAAGCAGGAGCTTGGGAACCAGAATAAGACCTTGGAAGAGTAGCCCATAACGCCTATGGCTGAACCACCCAAAGAACTCCATCTCGGCCTCACGGCCCGCCTGGTCAAGGTCTTTCTGCTGTCCAAGCTCCCCACCATCATCATCCTGGTGAGCCTGCTCGCCGGGCTGATGGCGCTCCTTTACACCCCCCGGGAAGAAGACCCCCAAATCAAGGTTCCCATGGTGGACGTCATCATCCGCTTCCCCGGGGCCTCGCCCACAGAAGTGGAAAACCTGGTGGTAATCAATCTGGAGAAAAAACTCTGGGAGATGGAGGGGTTGGAAGACCTCTATTCCCAGGCCCGGGACGGGTTTGCCATCGTCACCGCCAAGTTCAGGGTGGGGGAGAACCTGGAAACCAGCCTGTTCAAGGTCTATAACAAGGTCTTCTCCAACATCGACCAGGTGCCGCAGGGCGTGACGGGCTGGGTGGTCAAGCCCATGAGCATCAACGACGTGCCCATCGTCACCCTGACCCTGTACAGCAACGCCGCCGACGACTTCGAGCTGAGGCGGGTGGCGGACGAACTGCTCCACCGGCTCCAGAGCATTCCCGACACCGGCCGTTCCTACGTGGTGGCGGGGCGCAAGCGCCAGGTGCGGGTGGTGGCCGACCCTATGCGCCTGGCCGGCCACGGCCTGGACCTGGCCGCCTTAGCCCAGGCCATCGAGGTGAGCAACGTCAACCTGCCGGCGGGAAACTTCTCCCGGCAGGACCGGGAATACGTGGTGGAGGCCGGGCCGTTTCTCAAGACTGCGGATGAGGTGGCCAACCTCCTGGTGGGGCTCAGCCGGGGCAAGCCCGTGTACCTCAAGGACGTGGCGGAGGTCATCGACGGCCCCGAAGAGCCGGTGGAACTCAGCACCATCGCCTTCGGGCCCGCGGACGAACTGCCCCCGGGCTACGAGCGGGGCCAGTTCTACCCCGCGGTGACCATGGCCGTGGCCAAGCGCACCGGCACCAACGCCGTGACCGTGGCCCAGGGCATCATGGACAAAATCAGCGAACTGCAAAAAGAGGTCATCCCGCCTGACATCCGGGTGAAGGTGACCCGGGACTACGGCGCCACTGCCGATGAGAAGGTCAACGAGCTCATGCGGGAGCTCCTGATTGCGGTCTTGTCCATCACCGTGCTCCTGACGCTGTTTTTGGGGTGGCGGGAGGCTCTCATCGTGGCGTTGGCGGTGCCCCTGACCCTGGCCATCACCTTGACCGGCAATATGCTCTTCGGCTACACCATCAACCGGGTGACGCTCTTTGCCCTGATTCTCTCCCTGGGCCTGTTGGTGGATGACCCCATCATCGACGTGGAGAACATCCACCGCCACTTCCAGCTCCGGGAGCATCCGCCCCTGGAAGCCACGTTGGTGGCGGTGGACGAGGTTCGGGCCCCCACCATCCTGGCCACCTTTACGGTGATCATCAGCTTCATCCCCCTGTACTTCGTCACCGGCATGATGGGCCCCTACATGCGCCCCATGCCCCTGAACGTGCCCCTGGCCATGCTCATGAGCCTGGCCATCGCCTTCACCGTGACGCCCTGGGCCACCTATCACTTCCTCAAAAAGGACTACGGCAAGGAGGAAAAGCCCTTTGTCCTGGAGGAGACCTGGGTCTACCGGGTCTACACCCGCATCATGAAGCCGCTGTTGGAGAGCCGCCGCCTGAGCCACCTCTTTCTGCTGGGGGTGGTGGGGCTGCTGGTGATCTCGGTGCTCCTGCCGGTGGTGGGCCTGGTGCCCCTGAAGATGCTCCCCTTTGACAATAAAAACGATTTTCTGGTGGTGGCGGACCTGCCCAACGACACGCCCCTGGAGGGAACCCAAGAGGCCCTGAAGGAATTCGGGCGCTACCTCACCACGGTCTCGGAGGTGGACAACGTGGTCACCTTCGCCGGAGTCAACGCCCCCATCGATTTCAACGGGCTGGTGCGGCACTACTACCTCATGCAGGGGCCGTGGGTGGGCCAGATCCGGGTCAACCTGGCGGAAAAGGAGCGCCGCGCCGCGGCGTCCCACGCGGTCACCCTGTGGATCCGTCCGGCCATGGAGGAAATCGCCCGCAAGTACAAGGTGCGCCTCAAGATCGCCGAGGTGCCGCCGGGCCCGCCGGTCTTTCAGACCCTGGTGGGCGAGGTTTACGGGACGCCGGGGGCCTCGTATGCCAGCATCATCACCGAAGCGGAACGCCTGAAGGAGAACTTCCTGAAGACCAGGGGCGTGGTGGACGTGGACACTACGGTTTCCACCGCCGAGCCCCGCTTCCGGTTCCTGGTGGACCGGCAGAAAGCGGCCTTAAGCGGCCTGAGCCAGGCCCAGATCGCCCGGGGCCTGGCCATCGCCGAGGCCGGGGAGACGGTGGGCCGGGTCCACCTGGCCACGGAACGCCTGCCGCTGCCGATCTTCCTGCGGGGGCCGGTGGCCTGGCGCTCTTCCACCCTGACCCTGGGGCAGCTCTACTTCAAAAATCCTCAAGGGACCATGGCGCCGTTGCAGGAACTGGGGCAGTTCGACCTGGACCTGGCCCCCAAATCCATCCTGCGGAAAAACCTGGAAAGGGTGGTGTTCGTCACCGGGGACACCGCCGGCGTCAGCCCCGTGAACGCCATCCTCGAGTTGATGGCGGACACCGGCAAAACCCCGCCGCCTCCCGGTTACCGGGTCAACTATGCCGGGGAGGGGGAGTGGAAAATCACGGTGCAGGTTTTCAGGGACTTGGGGGTCGCCTTTGCCGGGGCTCTGGTGGGCATCTACATCCTGCTGGTGCTCCAGACGTCGTCGTTCACCATGCCCCTGGTGATCATGGTGGCCATTCCGCTCACCATGATCGGGGTGATGCCCGGGTTCGCGCTGTTAAATTTTCTCTTCACCACCCCGGTGCAGGGCTTTGGCAACCCCATCTACTTCACCGCCACCGCCATGATCGGCATGATCGCCCTGGCGGGCATCGTGGTGCGCAACTCCATCATTCTCATCGACTTCATCCACCACCACCTGGACCGGGGTTTTTCGTTAGAGGAAGCGGTGTTGCGCTCTGGGGCGGTGCGGTTCCGGCCCATCCTGCTCACGGCCCTGGCGGCCATGTTCGGCTCCTGGGTCATCACCCTGGACCCCATTTTCTCGGGGCTGGCCTGGTCCTTCATCTTCGGGCTTTTCGCCTCCACCGCCTTCTCTCTGGTGGTGGTGCCGGTGATTTTCTATCTGCAGGCGTCCCGCCGGCCGGTGGCGGGGGAATGAGGATAATTCTGGAAATTTCCGGGATTAATACCAGGTTGCGCTCATAGAAGTAAGAAAAGCTTACGGTCTGTAGGGGCGCA
>PEWM01000092.1:10480-10727 GCA_002779455.1 Deltaproteobacteria bacterium CG07_land_8_20_14_0_80_60_11 | reverse complement strand
AGCAGCCGCACCTTAAATCGTTTATAGAGAGACAAGTAAAGGGCGCGCCTTACTTCGAAATGAAACAGATACAACGCAAACCAGAAATGCCGCTGGCGTAATGAAACAAAAAAACCAGCCAGCAGCCTTAAATAATCCGGTGCGAAAAGCCGCGCATGCAGCATGTTATGCGTATCAATCCAGCCAAATCCTTGGATCACTAATTCCTTAATCGTCTCTGGTACGGCTGGGGTATCGGGTCTGTCTA
>PEWM01000092.1:0-10425 GCA_002779455.1 Deltaproteobacteria bacterium CG07_land_8_20_14_0_80_60_11 | reverse complement strand
TAGCTGTTTCCAAACCCCACTTTTTGGCGCCAGCTCTATCCAGACGGCAGGGATTGCCGGATTTTCACGGATATTGCCTTTTACTCCAGCCTGAAAAAGCTGTTGCCTGCCAGCGCGTACGATAAGCGCAAATGGTGTGGCCACCAGCCGCAGAAATGCGGTAATGGATGGGAGAGATTTCACTTTTATTTGTGGTTTAAAAAAGTCCTGCAGCAGGAAGTTAAGATAATGTCCTGAGAGATATATCAAATGCTCGCTGGATTCTGCACCCCTGATACGATGAAGCACCAGCGTCACAAAAGTAACTCTGTCCGTAAGCTGTGAAGAAATAAAGCATTTTGTCATTTCCTGCAGCCATGCCGGATCGCCGCTCAGCTCGTTTTCACAAAACATGCCGACTACGGCACAATGGTTATCCGCCCGGTAATATTCCAGAGACAAACCTTTTTCGTCCTTCTGGTTTAGGCAAAGGCTGGCAGGATAAAACTGTACCGGAAGGATTTTGGCGACAATTGCGGCGAGTCTTAACGCGCCAGGGGTGGCTTTGTGCTCATCGAAGAAAACTTCATACCGGGCGATTCCGTTGCGCAATACCAGAAACAGGATTCCCCCGACAGTAAGGCTTTCGAGCCAAAGTGTTTTACTTTTTTGCTTTACTATCATCGTCAATCAAACTCAGGGTGGCCATCCATCCGAAAAGGCTTTCTTCCGCTTCCAGCCACCATGAGGAACTCGGACCATTTCAGCCGAGATTATGCCGCATCCATAGCTATTTCTGTCCCAACGAGGTTTTGGCGCCTCTTTGGCCCGAGCAAAATCTCCCAAACGGTCCTCTTCTCGAGGCCAATTCTTCTCGCAGGTGGTAGAGTAGCACAAATTTCGCTGAAAAGCAATTTTTCTCAAAATTTAGGCATACCACAGGCGCAGGAACGAGAAACCTTCCTTTTCGGCGTAGACGGCGGTCACCTTGCCCTTGATGCCGCCCAGGCGGCCGGGGTTGCCGGTAATGATTTCTTTTTTACCCCGGTATATTTCGCCGGGCTATACCGCTTTTCTACCTTTGCCTCCAAACTTTCCCCATAAATCTTAACCAGCCTGCGAGCCGGGCTTTTCTTGACAGGGGGGCTGCAAGATAATAATATGAACCATTTAGTTAAAACCGTCAGGGTGCTGGTCGGTGCGGTTCCCCCAGCCATCCAGGAGGCCACGACATGAGGCAAGCACGCGTGATCCGGTATCTGGTGGTGACAGCTCTCCTGCTGCTCCTGGCGGCCTGCGCCAACTTCCCCAGCATGCGCTCGTCCATGCCGCCCCCGCCGGCCGAGACCCCACCCGGCGAGGCGGCCCCGGCCCCGGCTCCCGCCCCGGACCTGGCCCAGCAGGTGCAAAACCTGGAGGCCCGGGTGCAGCAGCTGGAGAGCCGCTTGGCGGAACCGGAAGGCCACCGGAAAGCCCCGGCGCCTGCCAAGGAGCGCGCCGTCCCGCCCCCCTCCACCCCCAGCTCCCCCAAGCCGGCGGTCTCCAGCGCCGCGGCAGACAAATATTATACCGAGGGCATGCGCCTCTACCACGCCAAGAAATACGCCGAGGCCCGGCACCAGCTTTACCAGTACCTGAAGAACCAGCCCCGGGGCCCCAAAGCCCCGGAAGCCCGCTACTACCTGGCGGACAGCTTCTACCAGGAGGGCAAGTACGGGGAAGCCGGGGTAGAGTTCAACAAGCTGCGGCTCCAGTCCCCCAAGAGCATCCTGGCCCCCGCCGGTCTCCTGCGCCAGGCCCTGTGCTATAAAAACCAGCAGCAAATGGGCACCTACCGGAGCACGTTGCAAAAATTGGTGAAGGCCTACCCCAACAGCCCCGAAGCCAAGGAAGCCCAGAAAATGTTGAAGGAAAGCTCTAAGGAAGCCACCCGGTAACTGCCCCTGCCCCGGCGGAGCATCCCCGGGGGGGTAGGCCGGCTGGCGACAGAAAAGTCGAGGTAACCCGAACTCATGTTAAAGTGGCTGCGCAGATCTACCCGTTCCTGGTTCATTTACCTGGCCATCGGGGCCATCGTGGTGGTGTTCATTTTCTGGGGCGTGGGCTCTTACAAAGCGTCGCGGGACCAGGACGCGGCCGAAGTCAACGGCGCCGTCATCCCTATGACCGAATTCGTTAGGCAATACAACGAGCTGGTGAAGCGCTACCAGGAACGGACCGGGGGCGAGGTGACGCCTGAGATGATCAAGTCCCTGCGGCTCAAGGAGATGGCCCTGAGCCAGCTCGTTGAAGAGGCCCTGCTCCTCCAGGCCGGGCAGCGCCTGGGGTTAGAGGTGACCACGACCGAGTTGCGGCGCCAGATCCAGAGCTACCCCTTCTTCCAGCAAGGCGGCAAGTTCGACGAGAAGCGGTACTTCGCCTTACTGTCCCGGCACCACCTGAGCCCCCAGGGTTTCGAGGCCCAGGAACGCCAACAACTCCTCCTGCGCAAGGTCATTGAGGAAGTGACCTCCTTTGCCAAGGTCTCGGACGCGGAACTCCAGGAGTTCTTCCGGATGGCCAAAGAGGAGGTAAACGTCAACTACCTGGCGGTGTCCCCGGACAAGTTCCTGGCCCGGCAAACCCCCCCAGACGATGCGGTGGCCCGCTATTACCAGGAGAACGAGGCGGAATTCCGCCTGCCGGACCGGTCCCGGGTTAATTACCTGATCTTCCGGACCAAGGATTACCTCAACCGGGTCAAGCTCACCCCGACGGCCGTGGAAGGTTACCTCAAGGAGCACCAGGACGAGTACACCCAGCCCCGGGTGATTCGGGCGCAGCAGATCCTGCTTACCCTGCCTCCCAAGGCCACCGACGCCGAGCGCCGGCAGGCGGCCCAAAAGGCCCAGGAATTGCTGGGCAAGGCCAGGGCGGGGAATGATTTCGCCGGCCTGGCCCGGGCTCACTCCCAGGACGCCGCCAGCCGGGATAAGGGCGGGGACCTGGGCTTGGTCCGCCGGGGCCAGAATCCCCCGGAATGGGATAAGGTCGCCTTTGGCCTCAAACCGGGGACCATGGGTCTGGCCGCCACCGACAAGGGGATTTACCTGATCAAGCTGGAGGAAATCAAGGAAACGGAGCTCCTCCCCGACGCCGCCAAGCAGGTGGAATCGCGTCTCAAGGAGGAACAGGCCCGGCAACTGGCCAAAGACGCGGCCCAGCAGGCCCGGGGAGATCTGTCCCAAGGTTCCCCCGCCCAGGTGGGGCAGAAATTGGGAGTGACTCCCCAGGAGACCCCGCTCTTCGCTCTGTCCGGGACCGTCCCGGGGCTGGGGCTGCAACCCGCCTTCAACCAGGCCGCCCTGCACCTCAAGCCCCAGGAGGTCAGCAAGGTGGTGGAGCTGCCCGAGGGGTTCGCCGTCCTTAAAGGCCTGGAACTTCAGGCGGCGCACCTGCCTCCTCTGGCCCAGATCAAGGACCGGGTGAAGGCGGCGTTGAAGAAAAGTCTGGCCCGGAAGCAGGCGGAACAGGAAGCCACCCGGCTGTTGGGGGAACTCCGGCAAGGGAAGCCCTGGGCGAAGGTGGCGGCCGCCGCCGGCTTGGCCGCCAAGGACAGCGGCTTTTTTACCCGGTTCCAGGGTTTTCTGGGGCAGCGGCAGGCCGAGTCCATGACCGGCGCCGCCTTTCAACTTTCCCGGCAACACCCCTATCCCGGGAAGCCCCTGTGGTGGCAGGGCCAGTATTACCTGCTGGCCTTTAAGGCCCGGCGGGGGCCGGATGCCCAGGAATTTCACAAAGAGCGGGACCAGATGCGAGCCCAGTTTCTCAACCAGAAGCAGCAGATCCTCTTCACCTCCTGGCTGGACGGGGAGCGCCGGAGCGCCAAAATCCAGATTTTTGTCCAGCCTTGAGATGAGCCGGCTCCCGGAAACAGGCCCGGGACCCTGGCCATACCGGCCTGAGGCGCTCGGGTCCGGCGGGTGGGCCGGCGTCCGGGCGCGGGGAGAAATTTGTCTCGGATTCGGCGTTTAATACAGTTTTCGGTTTTCGGTAAAAGAATAAGGCAATATCAGGGAGTTATGTTGATGATTTGATACAGCTTAATGAGAAAATGGTATAAAAGGTGATAAAATCACAACAGGGCCGGATAGGGTAACCACTGGCTCCTGAGGGTTTGATTCCGTGTTTGTTAGCATTTCCGACTTTTTTCTTTCCTGCGTTGGCCAACGAGAGGAGATAAAATGTTCCAATCTGTGATTGGCATTCTGGGCGCCCCTTTCATCGAAGTCATCATTTTCGTTCTGCTCGTGGCGTATTTTGTCATCCACCGTCATGACAGGCACGGAATCAGTTTGTTGAAGGTATTCATCCTATTGATTATCTTCATCTATTTCGCCTGGATGCCTATTGTCTGGCCATCCCTGATTCCCTCGTCGATGCGCAACCTCAGCGTTTTCGGCATGTTTGTCATCAACTTCTACTTTTTTTACAGCCTGATCCTGGCCCGCATCGAACGGCCGTATCGCGAGGCCCTGGCAAATCTGGTCCGCGAACCGGAAAAGCACGAGATTTTCCGTGACATCTGGAGTTCAGGCAAGAGATTCTATTATTATTCTTATATCTTTCAATCTCTGATCAGCGGCGCCAACCCCTTCCACTTTCTCAGTGATATTGCCAACGATCGGGTGCGGGACGATATCAAAGATGCCTTGCGCCAATTGGGAGTGGAAAAGAAACTGATCTCGCTGTCGCTGATGGTAGGGTTTATGAAGAGCCGCCTGGCCAGCGATCAAAACCTGCCCGCAGACTTCAAAGCGGTGATGGGGAAAACCCTGGATGACCTGGACAAACATCCCTGGCTCGAGGAGCAGGTCAACGAATTTCTCCGCCTTGCCACGGAATCTCCCGAAGACTTGCATTTTCCGGAATGGATGGCAGCCTTTGAAAAAACCGTCACCGGGAATAACTAGCCCCGGCCTGTCCCCCTAAGGTGTTGGACGTCACGACTCACCCTGAACCCCATAGTGCCGCCGTCACCTTTGGGAGGTCCCCGGCGGTCCGGGCGGCGGCGCATCGCGCCCTGGCAGCCCGGGCCCTGCTGCTTTCCGGCTATCCCCTCTGGGAAACCTGGCGCCGCCAGGCCCGGGCCAGCAAAACCGAGGCCGTGGCCCGGCTGGATGAGCTCCTGGACGACCTGGAGCGGGCCGTGACCGCCTGGGGCGGCCGGGTGCTCCGGGCCCGGGACGCCGCCCAGGCCCGCCAGCTTATCCTCGACGTGGCCCGGGAACACGGGGTCAAAACGGTGGTCAAAGCCAAGTCCATGACCACCGAGGAAATCGGCCTCAATCCGGCCCTGGCCGCCGCGGGCCTCCGGGTCATGGAGACGGACCTGGGGGAGTTCATCGTCCAACTGGCCGGCCACCCCCCGGCGCATCTCACCGCCCCGGCCCTCCACCTGAATCGCCACCAGATCGCCGACATATTTGCGGCCCACCTGGGACGAAGGTCCCCGGCGGAGCCCGAGGCCCTGGCCCGGCTGGCGACCGCCTATATCAAGCCGCATTTCTTCGAGGCCCAGATGGGCATCACCGGGGTCAACTTCGCGACCCCGGAGGGCGCCCTGGTCCTCCTGGAAAATGAAAGCAACCTGCGTTTCACCGCGACCCTGCCCAAAGTTCACCTGGCCTTGATGGGCCTGGAAAAAGTCATTCCCCGGCTGGCCGACGCAGAGGCCATGCTGCGGCTGTTGCCCGCCAGCGCCACCGGCCAACGCCTCACCGCCCTGGTCCACTTTATCCAGGGGCTCAAGGTCCAGCCCCAGGGGAACCAAATCTTTTACCTAATGATCCTGGACAATGGCCGGCGCCGCCTGGCCGCGGACCCGGAGTTGGCCGAGGCCCTTTACTGCCTCCGCTGCGGCGCCTGCCTCAATGTCTGTCCGATTTTTCAGGTGGGCGCGGCCCACCTGTACGGCCGGGTCTATCCCGGGGCCATCGGCATCCTGCTGGCCCCCTACCTGGCCCCGGTGGCTGATATCTGCGATCTCTGTACCCAATGCGGGGCCTGTCAGGAAATCTGTCCGGTGGGCATCCGGCTGGCGGATATTATCCGCGGGCTGCGCCGGCACAGCCGCCGCTTTCGGCCGCTCCGGGCCTTGACGACCGCGGCTGGGGCAGTGCTCACTCGGCCCCGCTGGTACCGATGTCTGGAGCCGGCCACGCGGGGGCTGGCCGCTCTCGCAGCCCGCCAGGGTTGGGGCCTCTCCGGGCTTCCGGCCCTATCTCCGCAGAGCTTCCATCGACGACCGCGTGGCCGCCGGCGCGAAACCCTCCTGGGGGACGAGGATCAGGGAAGGCCCCCTCCGCCGCCTTGCCAGGCGCCCCGCTCCCCTGCGCCTGACGGAGGTGAAGCCGGGCGGGCGGCGGCGACCGGAAATCTGGACCTCGACCCTCTCACCGCACTGTTGGCGAAACGGCTTCGGGAAGCCGGCAGTTCACTCTCAGAGGTTAAGGGCCCGGCCGACCTGGCCCGGCGGCTGGCCGCGGAGGCAGAGCCCTTGTGGCTGGAAGACCATCCCTGGCTGCACCCGGTGGCCGGGGAGCTTGAAAAGCTGGGAGTCAAGCACCGTATAGCCCAGGCCGATTGGGCCCCGATGGCCGGCACCGCGGTTACCGTGGGCCTAGGGGCCATTCCGGAAACCGGGAGCGTTCTGGTGGATTCCGGCGCCGGACCCGGGGCCGTCCTGGCCTTTCAGGCGAGGAAGCAGATCGTTCTGCTTCCCCGGCCTAGTTCCCGCCTGAGTCTGGCCCAGGCCCTGGAATATGTCCAACGCCGGGGACCGGGCCTGGTGAGCTGGCTCACCGGCCCCAGCCGGACCGCAGACATCGAAAAAGTGCTGGTGCTGGGCGCCCAGGGGCCTGTAAATCTTGAGATTTTCCTGTACCAGGAGGAGGCCTAATGGAGCCGGCGCCGGCCGATGAAATCACCCTGCGCGTCGAGGCCCTGCAAAAAGCGCTGGCGCCGGCTTCCATCGGCCTGGCCCTGATCCGCCAACCCGCCGATCTGTTCTATTATGCCGGGACGATAGTGGACGGGTTCCTGGCGGTGGCCCGCGGGGGTCAGCCATCGCTATTGGTGCGCCGACCCCACCACCGGGACCACTCGACTTTGGGCCCCTGGCCCCGGGTCCTATACCGGGATTTGAAGGAACTCCCCCAGATCCTAAGTCATTCGGGACTGGAACCCCGGGGCGCCGTGGCTCTGGAGCTGGATGTCGTTCCCGCCGCGCTGGTCAAGCGCATAGGGGAGCAGCTTTTCCCCGGACACCCCATCGTCGACCTCTCGCCTTTCATCCGGGCTCAGCGCATGATCAAGAGCGCCTATGAGATGGCCCAACTGCACCGGGGTGCGGCCATCCTGGACCAGGTTCATGCGCAAGTTCCGGCGCTCCTGAATCCGGGCATGTCCGAGCTGGAGTTATCCGCCACCCTGGAATACCGCCTGCGGCTCCTGGGCCACCAGGGGTTAGTGCGGGTGCGCAACTGGAACCTGGAGGTCTTCTATGGCCACGTCCTTTCCGGCGTCTCGGGATTGCTGGCGGCCTATACCGACACCCCCAGCGGCGGCGCGGGTTTCAGCGCCGCTTTTCCCCAGGGGGCGTCCTTAAAAAAACTGGCCCCCAACGAGCCCATCAGCATCGACCTGGCCGCCTGCGTCAACGGCTACGTGGTGGACATGACCCGGATGTACGCCCTGGGGTCCCTGCCCTCCCGGGCCTGGGAGGCCTGGGAGGCGGTGGAGGAACTCTACCGGCTCTTTACCTCGGCGGCTAGGTCCGGGGCCAGGCCCGGGGAAATTTTCCAACTTCTCTGGGACGCCGTCCGGGCCCGGGGTCTGGCGGACTTCTTCATGGGGCTGGGATGCGACCGGGTCAGTTTCCTGGGCCACGGGGTGGGGCTGGAACTGGATGAATACCCCTTCATCACCGCCCGGTTCCCCTACCCCCTGGAGGCCGACATGGTGCTGGCCTTTGAACCCAAGTTCTTCCTGCCGGGGATCGGCATGATCGGGCAGGAGGATACCGGCCGCATCACCCCCGCCGGGGTGGAATGGCTGACCCGCAGCCCCCGGGGGATAACCATCGTCTAAACCGTAATGGGTGTTGCAGTCCTTTCGGCATCGCGCCCCCCGAACGGCGGGCCGGATTGCCGGGAGGCGAAGCACAATATTTTGGTGCTTCTGGGGTGGAGCCGTTTTAATTTTCACTCGTCACGAGTACAATAATAATATGCCGCGATCTAACCGTCTTCATTTCTGGGTGATTTTGACGTTGCTGGGGTTTTTTTCCGGCATAGGCCCTCCAGGGCCAGCTTCAGGAGCCGACCCCGTGACTATTTGGTCCGGGGCCCCAGACCAGAAAGCCGTCGCCCTGACTTTTGACGACGGTCCCTCCCCCGTCTATACCGCCCAAATCATGGCCCTGCTCCAAAAGTACCAGGCCCATGGCACCTTTTTCGTCATGGGGCGCCGGGTGGAGCAGTACCCCGGGTTGGTGCAGGCGCTGTTTAAGGCCGGCCACGAAGTGGGGAACCACAGCTTCAGCCATCCCCGTCTTACCAAGACCGGGCAGCTCTCACGGGAACAGGAACTGGAGCGCACCGCCGTAGACCTGGACCTCCTGGGCTGCCCCCAGTCGCAAAGATTGTTCCGGCCACCTTACAGCGCCTTTGACGACCGGTTGCAGGCCTACCTGGCCCACACCCATCGGCGCCTGGTAATGTGGAGCCTCGATTCCGGCGACTGGAAAGGACTGGCGGCCCCGGCTATCATCAAGAATGTCCTGAGCCGAGTACGGAACGGCTCCATCGTCATTTTTCATGACAGTAACGAAGATGCCCGGGCTGACCGCCATCCTACGGTGGAGGCCCTGAGCATTATCCTGCCGGCCTTAAAAGCCGCCGGCTACCGGATGGTCACCGTTTCAGAGCTTCTCTCCCGCCGTGGTTCTCCTTGCCACCCTGGGAAAGCCAAAGACTGAGGCGGGCGGCCACTTCCCAAAATGGCCGTGAGGTCAGCCGGGGGCGACAGTTTCCCGGGGGCTATGGAGGCACAGGCGCACGTGGAGCTCACCACCAGATATACTCTGTCTTCCTGGGTTGGCCTCTTTTTCTGGGTGGCCCTGAGCTTTGCCGCCGCCGGGGTCGGCTCCCGGTTCTCGCCGGGGGACTGGTACGCCCACCTGGCCAGGCCCGCCTTTAATCCCCCGGCCTGGGTCTTCGCGCCGGTGTGGACCCTGCTCTACCTGGTGATGGGGATCGCCGCCTGGCTGGTCTGGCAGGAGCGGGGAAAGGCCCGGGTGGCTCCGGCCCTAACGCTGTTCCTGGTGCAGTTGGCGCTGAACGCCGCCTGGTCCTGGCTCTTCTTCGGCCTCCACCGCATCGGCTGGGCTCTGGTCGACCTGGCCGCGCTGTGGCTGGTCATTGGCGCTACTTTCCTGGCCTTTTGGGCTCACCGGCCCCTGGCGGGCCTCCTGATGGCCCCTTATCTTCTCTGGGTCAGCTTCGCCGCCCTCCTCAACTTTTACCTCTGGCGCCTCAATGGCTGATCGCTGGTTTTCCTGACAAATGCAGGGATTATCACCATGAAGCCCGGCCTGAAGCCGGGGGCCTGATGGTCAAATCGGCCCCCGGTGCATAATACCGTTTTCGGTTTTCGGTTTTCGGTAAAAGAATAAGGCAATATCAGGGAGTTATGTTGATGATTTGATGCAGCTTAATGAGAAAATAGTATAAGCTCATTGATTATTTCGCCTGGAGATTTTCCTGGCCCTCGTCTTCGGAATCTTCTTGTTCCTGATGGAGCACGATGCCGGCGCCCGCATCCACCTTTACCTCCAAGCCGTTGCTGAGGCTTACGCCGTAAACCAGGCAGCCGTTCTCGTTTTCCAGCTCCACCCTTTGCACCCGGGAGCCGGGATAGGCAGCCCGGGCTGCGGCCATGGCCTGGTCCGCGGTGATTTTGGCCAGGGACGATAGGTTCGTTGGCGCTGGTTGCGGGACCCTGATACTGCAAGGGTTATTGGGACTTGGGCCTGCGATGGCGCGGGGCCCCGACAGCATCATAACGAACAGCGTCAAGAGGGCCAGAGGACCAATCCCAGATAAGTGGGTTCTCTTTGTCATGTTTCCTTCCAAGATTTATCTCCCGAACATGGTGGCATCTTTGGAGGCTTTCCAATCGGGCAGGAGAGAGCCATTCTGGTCATACACGCTCATTTCTGCGATGATGGCGCCCTGGTAAAGCAAGGGAATCTTCCATTCGCCACCCTTCCCCAGCCAGGCGGCGCCCGCCAACACCACAACCGCGGCTCTCATGAAACTTTTCATCCGGTTATCCTCCTCATTTCTCAGGTCTGGTGATTGTTATACCGAGTTGCAATCAAAAAGTAATTATTGGTAGCCGCAG
>PEWM01000269.1 GCA_002779455.1 Deltaproteobacteria bacterium CG07_land_8_20_14_0_80_60_11 | reverse complement strand
GGGTCCCCTGGGCGGCGGCAACCTCACCACTCTGTGCCACCTGGTGGGCACGCCCTATGCCCCGCAGATGCGGGGTTACCTGCTGTTCCTGGAGGATCACAACGAAGCGCTGTACCGCCTGGACCGCATGCTCCACCACCTGCTCCTGGCCGGGGTCCTGGATGGGGTCAAGGGAGTGGTGCTGGGGGGGTTTACCCACTGCGGGTCCAACGACGGCCTGCTGGAGGTCTTGACCACGGCCCTGGCGCCCCTGAAGGCGCCGGTGCTCATGGGCCTGCCGGTGGGCCACCAGCCGGACAACCACACCCTGCCCCTGGGGGCGTGGGCCCGCCTGGACAGCGGCGCGGCCTCCTTGACCCTGTCAGCCTGAACCTCTCGCCGGTCTCCCACGCGGAAAGGCCCCTCTCGGGGGCTGGTTTTATCCAGAGGCTATTTCGAAACCTAGTTTTTCTGTCATCCTGAACGAAGTGAAGGATCTCAAGTCTGTTAAAATACGAGATTCTTGCTGCGGTCAGAATGACATTAAATTGCATAGCCGAGGTTTTGGAATGACCGGTAGCCTGCGGGGCTTGCCGGCCGGATGAAAAAAGCGGACCTCCACCCATTGACAAGCGCTATTTACACCTTATTTTTTCCACATACCTTATCTTTCTGAAGGAGGAGTTATGGCTCACACCTGTAAAACCTGTGGGGCGGTGGCGGAGGACCCCGGCCATCTGTGCGCGCCCTCGACGGAAACCACCACCTGCTCCTACTGCGGCGAGAAATCGCCCCTCGTCAAACATTACTGCAAGGGCAAGATGGAAGACTTGAAGTATGTCTGTGAGTGCGGGCGGCTGGCGACTGCCCCGGAGTTGCTCTGTAAACCCAGCAAAGTGCCGGCGTGATCCAGTAAAACCTTTACCCACCAACAAATCTCCATTCCCCCAGGGGTTGAGAATTTCTCCGTTCTCAGCCCCTGCTTTTTTCAGGTGAGGTAGGAGTGCAGGCCGGTGAGGAGAAAGCTGACGCCCAGGTAGGTGAACAGGACCGCCATGAATCCCAGCACCGCCAGCCAGGCGATGCGGCGGCCGTGCCAGCCTTTCAAATGCCGGGCGTGGAGCAGGGCGGCGTAAATGAACCAGGTGATCAGCGACCAGGTTTCCTTGGGGTCCCAGCTCCAGTAGCGGCCCCAGGCGGTTTCGGCCCACACCGCCCCGGTGGCGATTCCCAGGGTCAGCATAAGAAATCCCAGGACGGTGGTCCGGTAGATGAGGCTGTCCAGCAGGGGCAGGGGGGGCAGGGATGGCCGGGGCCGCCGTTCCTGGAACAGGTAGAGGATGGCGGTCCCGAAGGCCAGGGCAAAGGCGGCGTAGCCCAGGAAGGCCGTTACCACGTGGATGAGCAGCCAGTTGCTCTTCAGAGCCGGCATCAACGGTTTGATCTGGCTGTCTACCCCAAACGAGGCATAAGCCAGGAGGAGGGTCGAGAGCAGCGCCACCATGGCCCCCAGGTAGCCCTTGAAGTAGCGCCGAAAGGCCAACAGGCCCAGGGCCGGCAGACACCAGGAGAAAAAGATCAGGGACTCGTAGAAGTTGGACAGCGGCGCCTGAATAATCATGATCTGCAGTTTGCCGGCCAACGCCGCGGTGGGGGAGTGGCCCAGGGCCAGGTGGTAGGATTTCCACCAGCGCCCGGTAAGCGCGCCGGTATGAAGCCCCAGTCCCAGCCACAGCACGATCCGGCCTAAACCCTGAAGCCGGGCAGACGACCATAACTCCGCCATCAGGAACAGGATGGCCACCAGGAGATAGATCAACATGACGGCGCCCAAAACCTGGCTGATCATGACTGAGTCCCTCGCTTCAACTCCGTGAGGAGCCGTTCCTGGCGGGCGGCGAATTCCTCCCGGTGGCGGGGGCTGGCCCCCAGCAGGCGCCCCTGCCATGTGCCTTGGGGGGTTTTGGCCAACACCAGGGCCCAGCGCTCCACCGGCCGGAAGAAGGCCAGGTAGAGTCCGGGCAAAAGCAGGAGAAAGCCGGCATACACCCACCCCACCCCGGGATCGTGCTTCACCTGGAAAACGGAATAATACCCGAAGGGGATGGACTCCACGGTGAAAGAGTAAACCCCTGGCTGTTTAACCAGACCTGGATGGTAAGGGGATTTTGCCAAGCCTGGAAGGTTCTGGAATATCCAGAAAGCCATCGGATGATCGGCGCCAGCCTGGGATGCAATTAAAACAGCTGGTCCGTAACCCTGGTGATTGCCGTCAACCTGCATCAGCCAGACTTTCCCTTCCCCGCCGGCCAAGTCCACGGGGCGGCGATAAGCGACTTCCACGGTTTGGTTCAGGCCGCCTTTTTGAACTTGTAGGCGGACCGGCCCGGTGGCTTGAGCGCCGTAGGAGGACTGGTAGAAGGTCAACCCCCCGAAACTCACGGGCTCATTGACCCGGCAGGTAGCCCGGGAGACTTCCCGGCCATCTTGCATGAACGTCAGGTCCGAACGGAATTCCTTGGGGCTGCCCCCCGGTTCGTAATAGGAAACCTGGAATTTATCCAGGCGCACCTGGAAATTAAGCGGCTTTTCCACCCGGGGCGCCACCTGAAAGGCGCCGGCCACTTCCCCCTGGTCGATGGCCAACTGGCCGTCCACCCCCCCAAATTTGCCGATGAGGCCCCCGGCCAGGATCAAGAGGAGGGCCACATGAATCAGGTAAGGCCCCACCGGGCGGCAGCGGCCCCGTTCCAGGAGATAAATCTCCTGGTCCGGGAGGGTCTCTTGGCGGCAGTGCCCCAACTCCCGTTTCAGGGTGGCCGCGATGAGGGGCTGGGGATCGATTCCCGCCGGCCAGATAATCCGGCCCCGTTCCGGTAGGGTGAGGGCGGCCGAAACCGTGAGCGGCTGCAAGGTGCGTTTTACGGCCTGGGGCAGGCCGTGGATTACGCAGGCGAGGATATTCGCCGCCAGCAGGCTGATAGGCCCCAGAAACCAGGGGCTGAAATAGACGCGGGTAAAGCCGCCCCGCCAGAGCAGTTCGCCCCAGACCTCACCGAAACGGCTGAAGTACTGGTTCGGAGGCTGGTTCTGGGGTACCACGGTACCGATGACCGCCACGGCGGCCAGAATCAGGAGGAGAAAGACCGTCAGACGGATGGAGGTCAACGTCCCCCACAGCCATGACTTGGGTTTAGAATGAATCCGGGTGGCAGACATGCAGTCGTCGGTGATTGCGGTTCCCCAGCCATGCCCTCATGGGGCCAGGCGCCGGCCGCAAAACTTGGAGGTAGGAGGATGACCCTGAAATAACCGGGGTGGAGGCTCAGTCTTCTTCCAGATCTTCTGCTTCGCTCAAATGATCTTGATATTCCTCTGCGGTGAACAAGTCGTCGAACTCCTGACCGGAAGCCATCTCCACCTTGACCAGCCATCCTTCCGTCAGGGGATCTTCATTGATGATTTCCGGCACTTCCGCCGCCTCGTAATTGACTTCAATGACCTCTCCGGAGATCGGGGCCTTCAATTCCCGCCGGCCGTTCTTGGCTTCGATGATGCTGAAGGGTTCATCCTTGATGAACTCCTCTCCTTCCTCGGGCAGTCGAAGCCGGTAAATCTCCCCCAATTTCTCCTGCAGATAATCCGTCAGGCCGATGGTGGCCTGGGTTTCATCATCCAGACGGACCCAGAAATGATCCTGGCTAAAGCGCATCTCACCGATGGTACTCACCCCACTCTTCGTATTGTCTGTTGTCCCCAAGAGATAGACGCTGGGGAAATATAATAACCTCTAGAAGGTTTGGCAAGGGTTTTTTGCAACTTATCTGTATCCTATCGGTTATTAGGGCTAATTTGGTTCCCCCCTTTTCTCTTTGCTTCTGGCTGGCTTTTTAGCTTGACAATTTGGGGGTCATTTAATAGTTTACTCTTAATTTCACAATCCCCCAGCAGAACTGCCGAAGGGAGGCTTGCTCGATGAAACAGGTTAGAAAAATCCTTTTCCCCATTGATTTTGCTGCGAACTTTGCAACCCTGGTACCCTGGGTCGAAACCTTTGCGGATAAGTTCGACGCCACGGTGTATGTCCTGTTTGTGGCGCAAGATTTGTCGCATTTCGCCACCTTTTATGTGCCCCACGGCAACATCGAGGATTTCCAGCAACAAGCGGTAAACTCGGCCAGGAAAAGAATGGCGGCCGCGGTGGAGGAATTTTTCAAAAAATTCCCCAAGCTGGAAACCCGCGTCGAACTGGGGGCTCCGGCTGAAAAGATCTTGGCGTTGGTCCAGAAAGAAAAAGTCGATTTGATCATCATGGGCGCTCATGGCCGCAAGGGGCTGGACCGGGCGATCTTCGGCAGCGTCGCCAACAAGGTCGTAAAAAGCGCCCCCTGCCCGGTGCTGACCATCCATCCCTAAAACTCATCTCACCCGCAGGTAATGGTGTTCAACCCCTCCGGCCGGGGCCGGAGGGGTTTCTGCGTTTAGCCTGGCGCGGGGTGGCTTGGCCTTCAGGTGACCCCCCACCGGCCGTGGTCAAGGGATTGCCGTCTAACCTCATCTTTGATGGTTTCGTGAAAAGTTCAGAATTAACTTTTTACGAGGTCATCAAGATTAGCTTTACGAAAGGGGGGTAAAATCCTGGGCTTTAACCACCCCGGCATTTTCGGGCCGCCACCCGATTGTCCGGCCCGGCCGGGACCCCGAAAATTTCCCTGTATCATTCATGGCCAAAGGGTGTATATCAAAAAAGGATATTGACGACATGCAGTCTACCTATTCTCAGGACTGGCTCTGCCGCCGCATTGTTTCGGAAAGCCGGGACGCCGTCATCTTTGCGGATCAAGACGGCCTGATCCGCCTCTGGAACGCCGGGGCCGTGGCCATGTTCGGCTACCGGGCCGCCGAGATGGAGGGTAAGGGTCTCGACCGGATCATCCCCGAGGCGCTGCGGGCCCGGCATAACGAGGGGTTTCGCCGGGTGATGGCCAAGGGCGAGAGCCGGTACGCCGCCAACCTCCTGGCGGTGCCGGGTTTAAGGAAGGATGGCGTCCGCCTGTCCCTGGAGTTCACCATCACTCTGATCAAAGACGACGCCGGCGAGGTCCTGGGGGCCGCGGCCATCATCCGGGACGTCTCCATTCGCTGGCAGCGGGACCAGGAACTCAAAAAACGCCTGGCGGAGCTGGAAGGGCAGGGGGGCGGGGGCGCGTCCCCTGATAAGGAAGATCTCCGCACCAAGCCGTGATGATGAGTTTTTTATAGGGCGCCCCCGGCGCACCACCGGCGGGCCGCGAGGTCAAAGACCCCACCGGTTCCCTCATCCTGGCGCCTGGGCCGGATATTTTTAGCGTCAGGTCTTGATTATCCCGAAAACAACAATATTATAAGACTCTAAGCCCTCGGAAACGGTGGTTACCCCTCATGCCCAAATCATTCCGAAGAATGGCCCGCAAGGTCGGTATGCCTCCCGGTTCCCTGGTATATACGGGAGAGAAGGAGCGCCTGCCGGCCAAAATCACCATCACTCGCTACAACGAAAATGATCTCGTCGAACGCGAGGTGAACGCTTTTACCGAATGCCAGATGGCTGATGATCCGGGAGAGGTGACCTGGATAAATGTCAACGGCATCTCCCAGGTTAAGAACCTGGAGAAGCTGGGGGAGTGCTTCAAAATCCACCCCCTGGTGCTGGAAGACATCCTGGAGGTGGGACAGCGGCCCAAAGTCGAGGACTATGACGATTACCTCTATATTGTCTTAGATTCCATCCGGCCGGCCGGCGAGGGTGAGGAACTCGTGGCGGAGGAGATCAGCCTGGTTTTGGGCCCCCATTACGTCCTCTCTTTTTACGCTGGCGATGATGATCTCTTTGCTCCCGTCCGGGACCGGCTCCTCAAGGCCAAAGGGCGGATCCGCAAGATGGGGGCCGATTTTCTCGCCTATAGCATCATCGATCTGGTGGTGGATAATTATTTTGTGGAACTGGAAAAATTCGGCGGCCAGGTGGAATCTCTGGAAGACGAAGTGGTGGCCCGGCCCTCGCCCCAAACCTTGCGCGACGTCCACCGGTTCAAGAATGACATGATCATGTTGCGCAAATCCCTGTGGCCTTTGCGGGAAGTGATCGCCCGGCTGGAGCGCCGGGAGTCCCCCCTGATCAGCGAAAATCTCGGCAACTATTTCAGAGACGTCTATGACCACACCATCATCGCCATTGACACGGTGGAGACTTACCGGGACATCCTGTCGGGGATGCTGGATATTTACCTCTCTTCCATGAGCAACCGGCTGAACGAAATCATGAAGGTGCTGACCATCATCGCCACCATCTTCATGCCGCTGACGTTCATCACCAGTCTTTACGGCATGAACTTTAAAAATATGCCGGAGTTGCAATGGGAATACGGATATTTTGGGGTCATCGGCATAGTCGTGGCGATCGCGGTCACTATGCTCCTGTACTTCAGAAGAAGGCGCTGGATTTAACCCATAGTTCTTAAAGGAGGATCTGACCATGGCGGTTAAGGTAGGCAAGCCGGCCCCGGATTTTGAAACCAAGGGCTATATCAACGGCGACATCAAGACGGTGAAGTTGGCGGATTACCTGGGCCAGTGGGTGATGCTGTACTTCTACCCCGGGGATTTCACCTTTGTCTGTCCCACGGAGTTGACGGCGGTCGCGTCCAAGTACGATGAGATCAAGTCCCTGGGGGCCGAGGTCCTGGCCATCAGCATCGACAGCCCCTATACCCACAAGGTGTGGCAGGAAACCGAGCTTTCCAAGATGATTCCCGGGGGGCTGCCCTATCCCATGCTGTGGGACAAGGCCGGAAGCATCGGCGAGGCCTACGGCGTCTATGACGAGGTCAGGGGCGTGGACATCCGGGGCCGTTTCCTCATCGACCCCGACGGCATTCTCCAGGCCATGGAGGTGCTGGCCCCGGCGGTGGGCCGCAACGTGGCCGAGATGATCCGGCAGCTCCGGGCCTGCCAGTACGTCAGGACAAGACCCCAAGAGGCCACCCCGGCGGGCTGGGAACCGGGCAAAAAATCCTTGAAGCCGGGCGAAGAACTGGTGGGCAAGGTCTGCGAGATGTGGTCCCCGGATATGGCCTTCTGAAGCCCGGCCGGGTGCGGTCCGGCTCCTCCGGAGGAAACTGCACGAGGGGAGGGTCACCCTGGGGTGCGGCTTCCGGGACCAGGCAAACAAAGCCGCCCTGGCCTGGAAGGATTTCATGGAAGGTTGGGCAGTTGAAAGTCTTAGTGAGCGAATCCGCCAAGCATAACCCCTAATCGGGAGGCATCGTCATGCAACGGCTCTGGTTTATTTGGGGTGCGATTGCCCTGGTTCTTATTTTCACCGCCGTATGCGGCTCAGGAGGACAACCCATGCAGATAACATCCAGCGCCTTCACCGATGGCGGCAAAATTCCCCTCCCCTTCGTGATGCCCGGCGCCGGGGGGCAAAACGTCTCCGTGCCCCTGAGCTGGTCGGGCGCCCCGGCGGGCGCCCAGTCGTTCGCCCTGGCCATGGTGGACCCCCATCCCATCGCCCGCAACTGGGTGCACTGGCTGGTGATCGACCTCCCCAAGGACATCACCGCCGTCCCGGAGGGGGCCTCCGGCCAAAAGATGCCGAAGGGCGCGGTGGAGTTGAAAAACTCTTTTGGGGAGACGGGGTACGGCGGCCCGCAACCTCCCCGGGGCAGCGGCGACCACCCTTACGTGTTCACCCTCTATGCCCTGAGCGCCCCCAAAGTGGAGATCGGCAAGAACGCCGGACTGGCCGCCTTCAAGCAGGCCCTGGAGGGCAAGACCCTGGCCACCGCCACCCTTACCGGCTATTTCGGCCGCTAGGCTTTGCCGTGAAAGTCCAGACGAAGGGGCGGGTTTAAAACCCGCCCCTACAAGGGCTTTCATGCTTGGGGATGGCCAATGTTTCGCTCAGGAGCGTTTAGCCTGGGCCTGCACAGGCGAGACGCCTGTGCCACCGGTTTGATTGCGACCTGGCTTGAAGTGGAATATCCCGTAGTGCGCCCAGGCGCGGCGAACAATTATTATTATTCCCTTGACATTGAGTAATTTTCTTGTAAAATACCTGTAGTTTAGCATGTCAGACTGAAAGCAGGGCCGCAAGTCCTGGTCAAGAATCGGACGGGGGTGCTATTTCCCGCCGATTTTTTTTTGCCTGACTGCTGTGCGGCCTGCTTTTTTGGCGGGAATATCATTGCAGCATCTGTAGGAGGTTTCACCATGAAGGAAACTGGGACGGTAAAGTGGTTCAATGACTCCAAGGGCTTTGGCTTCATCACCCGGGAAACCGGGCCGGATGTGTTTGTGCATCACAGCGCCATCCAGGGCGAAGGCTTTCGCTCCCTGGCCGAAGAACAGACGGTGGAGTTTGAAGTGGTCCAGGGTCCCAAAGGTCCCCAGGCCCAAAACGTGTTCAAACTTTAGACCATAAAGTTTGATGATCAGAACTCCGGCGGTCTTTGGACCTCGGAGTTCTGTCACTTTGACCCGGCGCCAGGGCAAGACTGACGAGGAGAACCTATGAGTATGAAATTATATGTGGGCAACCTGCCCCACCAGATGACCGAAGAAGAGCTGAATTCGCTTTTTTCCGAAGCCGGCCACGTGGCCTCAGCCAAGATCATTACCGACCGGCAAACGGGTCAGCCCCGGGGTTTCGGTTTTGTTGAAATGGAAACCAAATTGGAAGGCCAGAAGGCCATTTCCATTCTCAACGGGCGGAGTGTTGACGGACGCCCCCTGGCGGTCAACGAAGCCAAGCCGCAACAAAAAGGCTCCTTTGGGGGCGGCGGCCGCGGCGGTTACCGTTAGAACCGGGGGTCAGGCGGCCGGAGGCGGGCCCCAGCCGCTTCCGGCCCCGGGACTCCCAGGCGAGCAACCGGCCGATGCAGGGCCGCCTTGCGGTGATGAAACCTTAGCCAGTCCTCTTACACCGAGTAGCAATCAAACAGGTAGCACGGGCGTCTCGCCTGTGCAGGCGCAGGCTAAAGCCTGCGGCTACCAAAATAGCTCTTCACGCGCAACTCGGTATTAGTCCAGCTCGACCGGTGCGAAGGATTTTTTCATGCATGTTTTCATGGTTTACGTCAGGGACCAAAACTTTTGCCGGTTGCTGCCCCGGAAACTGCATGGATCGTCATCTGACCCTGAACGCCTCCAGGTGATGGCGTTTCCTCCCCTGGGGATCCAGACTCTGGCGCCGGTCCTGCGCCAACATGGTCACCGGGTGCGGCTGTTTGACACCTGTCACCCCCTGATGCAGGCGGAGCACATTGCTCAGGCGGCAGAAGCGGAGGCCCCCGACGTCATCGCGCTCTCCTGCCTCTCGACCACCACCTACCCTGCGGTCAAGGACCTGGCCAGGCGGCTTAAGTTGGCCGCGCCGCACCTTCCCATCATCCTGGGCGGCGCTTTTGCCACCATGAATTCGGACCGCATCCTCCAGGACTGCCCTGACCTGGACTGCGTGGGGGCCGGGGAGGGCGAAGAGCTGCTCCCGGACTACTTGCACCACCTTGATGACCCGGGCGCCGTAGCTTCTCTGGTCTGGCGTGACGCCGGGGAGATTGTCCGGAACCCCTCCCGTCCCCTCATACGGGACCTGAATCAGTTTCCTTACCCCGACCGGACCAGCCTCCCCATCGATTACATTGAGTCATTGCCCCTGGATGTCCCGGCGGTGCTCTCCCTGGATAAATTCTGCACCATGCAGACTTCGCGAGGCTGCCCCTATGCCTGCATCTACTGCGATATCCCGTCGTTGTCCCAGGGCAAATGGCGCTACCGTTCGGCGGAGCACGTTCTGGGCGAAATGCAGCAGCTGAACGATATGGGCTATCGCTCGATTTACCTTACCGATGATCACTTTCTCCTGAACCGTAAGCGTATCGGCGAGGTTTGCCACGGCATCATTGAACGCCGGCTGAAGTTCCACTGGGGCTGCGAAGGCCGGGTTGATGCGGTCGCGGTTGATCAGCTGGCGATTATGAAACAGGCCAACTGCAATTTTCTGGCGTTTGGGGTGGAGGCGGGCACCCAAAAGGTCCTGGACCGGCTTCGCAAGCATCAGACCCTGAAACAGGTTGAGCACGCGGTCAGTGAGGCGAAGCGGCAGGGAATCGAACGGGTGCACGGATTTTTTGTCATCAGTTCGCCCGGCGAGACCAGGCAGGAGGTCATGGCCAGTTTCCGTTTTGCCGCCCGTCTGAAGCTGGACACCTTCGGGTTCAATCGCTTATGCGCCTACCGGGGCGCCCCTTTATGGCAGGAGTACGTCGGCCGCGGGATCATTGACGACGAGCGTGATTGGGACAAATGGTTCAAGTGCTCGGACATCGACCCCACCGCCCTGTCGAGTGCGGCGGTGAACCAGGTGCGCATGCGAGGCTACGCCTGGCTTTTTGCCTGCCGCATTTTCCGGCGTCCCATCCGCACCTACAAGCTTCTGCGCACCTTCGGCCGCTACATGAAGACCTCCGATATCCTCAAGTTGCTCTACAGCCCTTTCAGACGGCGGACTTTGAGCCGGAAGCCCGACCTCCCGGCCAGGATGATCGAGTCGGGACTCAAAGAGCCCGCCCAGGTCACCGTCGCCCACCCCGTAAGCCGAACTGACCGGTCGTTGTAATACCGATTAGCGCTCAATGGACAAGTTTTGTAGGGGGGGACCCATGTGTCCCTCCCTGAGGGCGCACCCATGGGTGCGCCCCTACGTTTCGTCTGTAAATTTTTGACCGCAACTCGGTATAAGAGCCCGGTCCGGGAGCAGGTGA
>PEWM01000263.1 GCA_002779455.1 Deltaproteobacteria bacterium CG07_land_8_20_14_0_80_60_11 | reverse complement strand
GAGTCGATGGCCGGGGCCAGGTCGTCCGCCAGCCGCGCCTTCAGGGTGATGCGGTCGTGGTGCTTGTGGCTATAGAGGTTGTAGACCACGCCGAACCGGGGGCTGGCCGGGGAATAATCCATCCCGGCGATCATGGACAGGTACTTAAAGCCCGTGGCATGGCCGTCTTTGAGGGCCGTCATGATCTCCACGATATGTTCCGGCTTCACCTCGATGGTGGTGTCACCCCGGAATTCCACCACCTCCACCACCTCATCGGGGAACTTTTCCTGGAGCAGGGCCGCCGCCTTGTTCATGCCGCCACCTCCCGCCGGGCCTGCAGGCTCTCTTTGTACTTCTGGCTCAGGAAGGGATCTTTCAAGATCAGCTCATGGAGCTTTAAAATACCGTACAGTAAACCTTCGGGCCGGGGCGGGCAGCCGGGCACGTAGACGTCCACCGGCAGGTACTTATCGATGCCCTGGACCACGGCGTAGGAGTCGAAAATCCCCCCGGAGGTGGCGCAGGCCCCCATGGCGATGACCCACTTGGGTTCGCTCATCTGGTCGTAAACCCGCTGGATGGCCGGCATCATCTTCTTGACCACGGTCCCGGCGATGATGATCACGTCCGCCTGGCGGGGAGACGCCCTGAAGGCCTCCATGCCGAAGCGGGCGATGTCCCAGCGGTTGGCCGCGGTGCAGATCATCTCGATGGCGCAGCAGGCCAGCCCGAAGGTGGCGGGCCACAGGCTGTTCTTGCGCCCCCAGTCCACCAGCTTCTCCAGGGTGGTGGTCAAAACATTGTATCCGAGGTGTTCTTCAATACCCATTCAGGTGCTCCATGTAGGGTGGGCACCGCCCACCATATTTGGCGGGCATTGCCCGCCCTACATTACTTTTACCAAAAACTAAAAACCAAAAACTAAAAACCGCTTTATTCCCACTCCAGGGCGCCCTTGCCCCAGACGTACACCAGGCCCACCGCGATGATGCCGATGAACACCAGCATCTCCCAGAACCCGAACCAGCCCAGGGGCTTGAACACCACCGCCCAGGGGTAGAGGAAAATGGCTTCAATGTCGAACACGATGAAGAACATGGCGATGACGTAGAAGCGCACCGTGTAGCGGTGGCGGGCGTCGCCGATGGGGTCCATGCCGCACTCGTACGGTATGTCCTTGCTGGCGAAGTGCTTCTTCTTGCCCAGCAACTCGGACAGGAGCACGATCACCGCCACCAGCCCAATCGCGACCACCATGAAAATCAAGACCGGCAAGTAATTGATCAGCATAGGTTAATCCTTAAAATACCTTGGCTTACAGTTCCAGCGAAATGTACTCGGCCTGACTTTTTACAACCGGTATCGGGATATTGTCCTCCCGCATACCTTCCAGGTGAATTTTGATGGCCTCGGCCATGCGCTGCTTCACTTCGTCAATAGTTTTCCCGGTGGCGATACAGCCGGGAAGATCAGGGCAATAGGCGGAGTAATTGCCAGTGGCCTTTTCAAAAACTATTAAAAATCGTTCCATGGCATTTACCCATGTAGGGCGGGCACTGCCCGCCATTATTCGGCGGGCCATGCCCGCCCTACATTTGGGTGGCGCCGGCATCTTGCCGGTGCGTTTGCACAGGCTGGAAGCCTGTGCTACTGAATTTGAGTTTCTTGTTTTTTCAACAAGATTTTGCTTTTAACTAGCTTATTTGGCTAATTAATTAGTTCATTTTTTAGTTTGGTTGCGGCCTAAAGGCCGCGATGTGCCACCAATTATTTTCTAATGCGAATGCTCCTCCGCCTTGCACACCCCCAGGGGGCAATTGCCCGCCAGGTGGGCGTCGTATTCGTCCCGGAACCGCTCGATGGTGGTCTTGACGAAGAACAGAGGACTCATGCCTAAGGCGCAGTTGGAGGCGTCCATCATGACCTGAGCTATGGAGATCATGCGGTCCAGGTCTTCAGGTTTGCCTTGGCCCGCGGCCACCTTGCTGATTAATTCGTAAAGCACCCGGGTGCCCCGGCGGCACGGCAGACAAAAACCGCAGGACTCGTGCTGGAAGAAGTACAGGATGGACCTGACCACGTCCACCACGCAGGTGGTGTCGTCCATCACCAGCATGGTGCCGGACCCCAGGGCGCCGCCCGCCGCGCCCATGGCCTTGTATTCCATGGGGGTGTCCAGGTGCTCGTCCTTAAAGAACCCGAAGGAGGCGCCGCCGGTCTGGCAGGCTTTGTACCTGTGACCTTCCCGCACGCCGCCGCCGTATTTGTCGATGAGTTCCCTAACCGTCATCCCCAGGTTGGCTTCGACGATGCCGGGCTTATTGACGTGGCCCACCACCTGGAAGATCTTGGTCCCCCGGGCGTCCTCGGTGCCCTTCCCTTTGTACCATTCGGGGCCGTTGACCAGGATGGCCGGCACCGCGGAGAGCGATTCGACGTTGTTGACGATGGTGGGCTTGTACCAGACGCCCACCTGGCCGGGGAAGGGCGGTTTCACCCTCGGGTTCCCCCGCTCGCCCTGGATGGACTCGATGAGTGCGGTTTCCTCGCCGCAGACGTAAGAGCCGCCGCCGGTCTGGACTTGAATATGGAAAGAGAAGCCGGCGCCCTGGATGTTGTCCCCCAGAAGATTCTGGGCCTCGGCCGCTTCGATGGCCTTGTTGAGCCGATACATGGACAGGTAATATTCGCCCCGGCAATAGATATAGCCTACGCTGGCGCCCACGGCGTAGCCGGCGATGGCCATGCCTTCCAGCACCCGGTGGGGATCGCCTTCCATGAGGTAGCGGTCCTTGATGGTGCCCGGCTCGCCTTCGTCGGCGTTGCAGACGATGTACTTGGGGGTGACGGGGCTGGGCCGGGTGAAGGACCATTTGAGCCCGGTGGGGAAACCGGCGCCGCCCCGGCCCCTGAGGCCGGAGTCCTTCACCGTGTTCACCACCTCTTCCGGGGTCAGGGACAAGGCCTTTTTCAGGCCCTCGTAGCCGCCCCGTTCGAGATAGGCGTCCAGGCTCAACGGATCGATTCTATCCACGTTGGCCAGGAGCACCAGCTCGTCGCCGCTCGCCAGGTAATCGCTCAGCGGATTGGTGGTGCGGGGCAGCGTCCGGTAGTCCACGGTCTTGCCGGCCCGGTAGTCGCTGAGGATGTTCTGGACGCGCTCGGCCGTCAGCCGCCCGAAGACCACCTCGTTGATCTGCATGGCCGGGGCGACCTCGCAGACCCCCAGGCAGGCGGTGTGCTCCAGGGTAAAGAGGCCGTCGGTGGTGGTTTCCCCCACCTTGATCCCCAACTCGCCCTGGAGCACGGCCACCAGGTTCTCGGCCCCCATGATGTGGCAGGGGGGCGACTCGCACAGGCGGATGATGTACTTCCCCCGGGGCGTCGGCGAGAACATGGTGTAAAAACTCATGACGCCGTAAAGATAGGAGTAAGGAATATCCAGGCCTTCAGCCACCAGCTTGAGGGCTTCCAGGGGCAGCCAGTTGCCGCAAATGCCCTGAACGGCGTGCAGGGCGGGCATGAGACCTCCCTTGATGGCTCGATAGCGGCTGACGGCATCCTGGATGGCGGCTACTTGCTCGGGGCTCAACGCGGCGCTGACGGGGCTTTTAATCTCCATATGATCGATCCATAGGGGTTGGTCTTTGTGAAAAATTTCTTTATTACTCGGAATTTTTATTACCAATCCCCCCGGCTGTCAAGTTTTTTTTCAGTTTTCTGGCCGGGTAGACGGGCGGGAAAGGAAGGTGGGGATTAGTCGCCGGGTTTTCTCTGGCTCACAAGTAAGTTAGCGTTACCCGTTTCACCCCCTGCGCCTCCATATCTTTATCTCATTCCCCAGTTCCTGCCTTGAAAAGTTCCTCAGCACAGGTTGAAAACCTGTGCCACCATATCTTTTCATGCTTTACGGATGGGCCAAGGGCCCATGAATAACTGCTGGGGAACCGGTATAAGTCTATTTGAAGCCTTAACCTTTTCGCCCTTTCCCCTTTTCCCCTTTCCCCCTTTGTTTTCGCAGGGCCCGGGTCCCGGCCTTCCAGTCCGGCTCGTCCTTCTTGCCTTTGGACCGGGGCTTGGCGGCGGGCGGCAGCATCCCGGGCAGGTTCAGGGCGAAGCTGCCGGGCGTGGGAGCCGCGGGTCGGGGTTTTTCCGCTTTGGGCTTGTCCACGGCCTGGGGCGGGGGCGGCAGTTGGAGAACATCCCGGGGCAGGGCCGGGGCCAGGTACAGCCCCTCGCCGTAGCCCGTAAAGCTGAGGCCGCGCCGAACCGCGGCCTGGGCCTGGACAATGACCATTACGGGGTCCGGGGTCCGGCGGCGCCCCAGCTTTTTCGCCAGCTCCGGGGTCGCGGCCAGG
>PEWM01000131.1:2741-10814 GCA_002779455.1 Deltaproteobacteria bacterium CG07_land_8_20_14_0_80_60_11 | reverse complement strand
CGCACGTCCGGTTTGACGAGGGGGCGCTGATGAGGCCGTGACCTGACATGGACCGTAGTAGCCGCGTGCGGCGAGGCGCTTGGAGTCATGGCTTACCCCTCATCAGTGCTCTACTCTACCCAGCCCTCTCCCGCCTTGCTACCGGCTGAGGGAATTGATACTATACACCCATGGGCAAGATGTTGAAACCGCGTTGGGGACGAAAGATCGGGTACGTCTTCTGGGGCGCGGCGGGCCTGGTGGTCGTCGCCGTCCTGGTATGGCTGGCGGCGGGGCGCCTGGACTTTGACGACCCCACGGTAACGCTAAAAACCCCGGTGGAGGTGGTGGGCGCCAAAACCGGCCTGACGATAGAAGCAGGGGACCTGAGCAGCGGCCTGAGAGAGGTCAAGGTCACCTTTTCCCAAGGGGACCAGAGTAAGGTGGTGGCCGAGCGCACCTTTCCGCCGGGAGGGGGCCGGGGGGAGCCGGTAGAGATCCCGGTGACCCTTTCGCCCCAGGCCCTGGGTTTCAAAGAGGGCAAGGCCACGCTGACCGTCGAGGCCCGGGACCGGTCCTGGCGGAACCTGTTCCAGGGGCGCATGGCGTCCCTCAAACAGGAGGTGGTCATCGACCTGGTACCCGTCAGCCTGGCCTTTCAGGCGGCGAGCCACCTGCTCCGTGCCGGGGGGACCGGAACCATCTGCTACCGCCTCAACAAGGAGGTCAAGGAGTCGGGGGTCCTGGTGGGGAACCGGTTCTATCGCGGTTTTCCCAATCCCAAGGGGACCAAGGGGGAATACGTGGTACTGTTCCCGGCGCCCCAGGAAGGACCGGCGGCCTTCCGGGTGGAACTGGTGGCCCGGCCGTCCCTGGGCAGCGAAATCAAGCAGGCGGTGGCCTTGCACGCCAAGCCGCGGCGGTGGCGGCACGACAGCATCAACCTCTCCGACGGGTTTCTGCGCAAGGTGGCTGAAAGCTTCCCGGTGGCCAACCCCAACGACCTGCTGGGCGCCTACCTGGACGTCAACCGGAACCTGCGGCGCGCCAATCACGAACTGTTCCAGAAGGTCTGCTCCCACAGTACCCCCCAACCTTTGTGGTCCGGGGCTTTTCGGCGGTTTTTCGGGAAGCCCATGGCCCGCTTCGGGGACCGGCGCACCTACCTGTACCAGGATAAAACCGTGGATCAACAGACGCACCTGGGTGAGGATCTAGCCTCCCTGGTGAACAGCCCGGTGTATGCCGGTAACCGCGGCGTGGTGGTCCTGGCGGAACCCCTGGGGATTTACGGCCAGACGGTGATCCTGGACCACGGCTTGGGCGTATTTTCCAGCTACAGCCACCTGAGCCAGATTGACGCCAGGGTAGGGGACCGGGTGGAAAAAGGCGCGGTCCTGGGCCGCACCGGCACCACGGGTCTGGCGGTGGGCGACCACCTCCATTTCGCCATCAACCTCCAGGGCGAATTTGTGGACCCCCTGGAATGGTGGGACCCCCACTGGCTCAAGGACCAGGTAGAAGGGGTTTGGGCCCAGACCGGGGCCGGGGCCGCGGCTGCGGCGAGCGACGAATCGAAACCGGCGAAGGGCAAGAAAAAGACCTCCAAGGCCAAAGGCAAGGCCGCCAAAGGTAAAAAGAAGAGAAACTGAGGACCGAACGCCAAGGGCCCCAAGACCACCGGGGAAAGATACGCCAAGCCTCCCGGGAGTCCTGGGGCCTTGCTGGTTAGGCTCCCCCCGGTTGATACCCGTTCTCACTGTTTGAAAAAGTTCAAAGTTCAAAGTTCAAGGTTGATGTGCGCACTGCGCACCAGCGGCGGGCTGAGAGAAGGCAAGCATGATTATCAAAATTAACCCCGACAACCCCCAGGAGCGCCTGCTGCGCAAGGCCGTGGAGGTGCTCACCGGCGGCGGTCTCATCGCCTATCCCACGGACACCTGCTACGCCGTCGGCTGCGACCTGTATAACCTCAAGGGGATCAATCGGATTTACCAGATCAAGCGCCGGCCCCTGAACAAGCCCTTCAGCTTCATCTGCCAGGATTTGAAGAACATCAGCGAATACGCCCGGGTGGGGAACTACGCTTACAAGGCCATGAAGCGGCTGTTGCCCGGGCCCTACACCTTTGTGCTGGAGGCCTCCCGCCAGGTACCCAAGATTCTCCAGACCAAGCGGCGCACCGTGGGCATCCGGGTGCCGGACCACCCCATCGCCCTGGGGCTGGTGGGCCTCCTGGGACACCCCATCATCACCACCACCGCGGCCCTGCCGGACGAAGCGGTGGAGAGCGACCCTTACGAAATCGAGATCAAGTTCGGGCCGCACCTGGCCCTGGTCATCGACGGCGGCATCGTCTTACCGGAGCCGTCCAGCATCATCTCAATGATCGACGACGCCCCCGAAATCATCCGGGAAGGCAAGGGGGACGTGAGCGGGTTTGCGTAAAAAGGGCGATGACCTTGAACAATATTAAATCGAGAGCGGATTTAACCTGACCTTCCAGGCGATCACCAAAAAGCCGGGATCAGTTTTTGCGGACGTTTTCCCGGATAAAGCCGATGATGTCGCTGGTATCGGTGCCGGGGCCGAAGATGGCGGCGATGCCGGCAGCCTTCAAGGGCGGGATGTCCTCGTCGGGAATGATGCCGCCGCCCATCACCAGGACATCATTGATGCCTTTTTCCTTCACCAGTTCCATGACCCGGGGGAACAGGTAGTTGTGGGCCCCCGAGAGCACGCTCATGGCGATGACATCCGCATCTTCCTGGACCGCGGCCGCGACGATCTGCTCCGGGGTCTGTCTGAGGCCGGTGTATATCACTTCCATGCCGGCATCCCGCAAGGCGGCGCAGATGACTTTGATGCCCCGATCATGCCCGTCTAAACCGGGCTTGGCGGTCAACACCCTGATCTTTCTCTCTTCCGGCATTTTTTTATCTCCTGTAACGAAAAGTCTTCCGTGCGTCTTACGCACCAATTAATCCAAGGTACCGGCGGGCAATGCCCGCTACATTTTACTCGTGCAATATTTTTCGAGCACAGGCGAGACGCCTGTGCCGCCATTCCGGGCTTTGTCTTGGCTGAAAGCTGACCGCTGAAAGCTATTTTTATATCAGCGCCGGGGCTTCGTATTCGCCGAAGACCGCCCGCAGGGTGTCGCAGACCTCGCCCAGGGTAGCCAGGGCCTTGACCGCCTTCAGGATGGGCGGCATCAGGTTATCGGTCCCTGCGGCCGCGGTCTTGAGTTCCGCCAGGGTTTGTTGTACGGCGGCGTTGTCCCGGGTGTTCTTCAGTTCCTGCAAGCGGGCCACCTGTTTGGCGCCCACCTCCGGGTCAACCTTGAGGAGGCCCGTGAGCTTGTCTTCGTGGGTCTGAAAGCGGTTCAGGCCCACGATGATGCGCTCGCCTTTTTCGATCTCCCGTTGGAACCGGTAGGCGCTGGCGCCGATCTCTTTCTGGATGAAGCCCTTTTCAATGGCAGCCACGGCGCCGCCCATGCGGTCGATCTGGTCGATGTACTCCTGGGCCTGGGCCTCCACTTCGTCGGTGAGTTTTTCGATATAGTAGGAACCCGCCAGGGGGTCGACGGTATCGCAGACGTTGGTCTCAAAGGCAACCACCTGCTGGCTGCGCAGCGCCACCTGGACCGCCAACTCCGAAGGCAGGGCCAGGGCCTCGTCGTAGGAGTTGGTGTGCAGGGACTGGGTCCCGCCCAGCACCGCGCTCATGGCCTGGAAGGCCACCCGCATGATGTTGTTCAGGGGCTGCTGGGCCGTCAACGAGCAGCCGGCGGTCTGGGTGTGGAACCGGAGCATCATGGATTTTGGGTCCTGGGCCTTGAAGCGCTCCTTCATGATCTTGGCCCACAGGCGCCGGGCGGCCCGGAACTTGGCTACTTCCTCCAGGAAATCGGAGTGGGAGTTGAAGAAGAAGGAGAGCCGGGGCCCGAACTCATCCACCTTCATGCCCGCCGCAATGGCCGCCTCCACGTAGGCGATGCCGTTGGCCAGGGTGAAGGCGACTTCCTGCACCGCGGTGGAGCCGGCTTCCCGGATGTGGTAGCCGCTGATGCTGATGGTATTCCACTGGGGCACTTCCTTGGTGCAGTAGGCAAAGATGTCGGTGATCAGGCGCATGGAGGGCCGGGGCGCAAAGATGTAGGTGCCCCGGGCCGGATATTCCTTCAGGATGTCGTTTTGTACGGTGCCGCGCAACTTATCGAAGGGTACCCCTTGCTTCTCCGCCACCGCCAGGTACATGGCCATGATGACGGCGCAGGGCGAATTGATGGTCATGGAGGTGGACACCTGATCCAGGGGGATGCCCTGGAACAGTCTCTCTATGTCCCACAAGGAGTCGATGCACACCCCGACCTTGCCCACTTCCCCCTGGGCCAGGGGGTGATCGGAATCATAGCCGATCTGGGTGGGGAGGTCGAAGGCCACCGACAGCCCGGTCTGGCCGGATTTCAGGAGGAAATGGTAGCGCTCGTTGGTCTCCTCGGCGGTGGCGAAACCGGCATACTGCCGCATGGTCCAAAAACGGCCGCGATAGGCGGTGGGCTGCACCGCCCGGGTGTAGGGATACTGGCCCGGCATACCCAATTGCTTCAGGTAGTCGAACCCTTCCATATCCAGGGGGGTGTAAACCCGATTAATGGGGATGCCCGAAGTGTTGGCAAAATCCGTTTTGCGCTCCGGCATCTTTTGCAACACCTTGGCCACCCGCTCATCATACTTGGCCTTGGCCTCTTTGATGGGTTCCATCTGGTCTTTGTCAGACATGCACTGTCCTCCCTGAAACTGTTTTCGGTTTTCGGTTTTCGGTTTTCGGTTTTCGGTTAAAAGAAATAGAAATATCAATAAATTAAATGCTTAATTTGCTACATTTTAAAGTGAAACTAATATTAAAAATCAGGTTTTCTAAAATGGATGAAACCTTATCTTATCGTCAACTTTTCTCTGGGAATAACCCGGTGGGGCGGGCCTCCGTGCCCGCCAGCTAAAGGCGGCCAGAGACGGCCGTCCCACCCAAGACGGGTCTCGTGGATAACCAACCCTGGTTAGTATACCTGACCCGCAATGCCTTGAATATCAGAAATCTCTTGAACTTCCTGTCAAAAATTTTCTTACTGAGCGCCTTATCCAATAAGCCTGCCGGTTCCCTCCAGCCAGCCAGCCAGAGACCAACCGGCGACCATCCGGGGACCCGATGAAAGAGACGAGAAACCGCCACGCCCCCTAAATCTCTCCGTCCTCCTCCATCTTGGCCAGGTCTTCGAACCGGATATCCATGCCCAAAATGCCCTGGATTTCATCGCTGTCATCCCGCACCGGCACGCTCACGGTGATGCACAGGGCGCCGGTGAACCGGGAGGTGTAGAAGTCCGAGACAAACACCTTGCCGCTCTTGATGGGTTCGATAAACCAGGTGCGGTTGGACAGGTCCTCATCCAGTTTCATCTCGGCGTACTTGGCCCGGTCCACGATGTGGGTAATGTTCCGGGTGATCTTGCGCCCGTCCAGGTTGACGACATACATGAACTGGGTGAAGGGAAAGTTATCCAGGGCCCGCTGAAGGACCGGCTCCATCAGCGCCGGATCCATGGAGCGGATTTCTTCCGACAAGGCCAGGTCCGCGGCCAGATGGGCCGCCAGCTTGTAGGCCTTCTGCTTGAGCTGGTCGAATTCCGAGACGAAGAGCTCGGAGAGGTACCGCCGGGCCAGGTTTTCCATCTCTTCGTCGGAGATGGTGGTGCACCGTCCGGCCTCGTACAGTTCCATGATGCGCTTGAAGATCTTGGCTACCCCGGGATGGTTCTTGTCCACGGCCCGTTCCCCTTCCAGTTGCAGCCGGGAATTGAGCCAATGGACGATGCCGGCCTTGCCGGATTTGTCGGTGATGGTGATCCGGACGGGCCGGTTCAAGATCCTGGCCGTATCGAAGGCGTTGTAGATCTCTTCGTTCTTGAGGAGCCCGTCGGCGTGGATACCGGCGCTGGTGTTGTTGAAGTTCTTCCCTACAAAGGGGTAATTGGCCGGAATGTGATAGCGCAGTTCCCGCTCGAAATACTCGGCAATCTCACTGATCACCGTGGTGTCAATCCCGTCGGTGGCGCCCCGCAGCGAGATGTACTCAACCAGCATGCCTTCGATGGGGGCGTTGCCGGTGCGCTCCCCGAACCCCAAGAGCGCCCCGTTCACCGCGCCGCAGCCGTAGAGCCAGGCCGTGACGCTGTTGACCAGAACCTTGTGAAAGTCGTTGTGCCCGTGCCACTCCAGGAGGTGGCCCGGCACCCCGGCATCGTCGATCATGGCCCGCACCAGCTTGGGGACGCTCCGGGGCAGGGCGGCGCCGGGATAAGGCACGCCGTAGCCCATGGTGTCGCAGAGCCGGACCTTAATATCGACGCCGCTCTCTTCCCGCAGTTTCATCAACTCGATGGCGAAGGGCACGCAAAACCCGTAGATGTCGGCCCGGGTGACGTCTTCGAAGTGGCACCGGGGAATTACGCTCATCTCCAGGGCGGCCTTGACGATGCCCAGGTACTCCTCCATGGCCTTTTTCCGGCCCCAATTCAGCTTCAGGAAGATGTGGTAATCGGACACCGAGGTGAGGATGCCGGTTTCGGTAAGGCCCATATCTTTCACCAGGACCAGGTCCGAGGCGTGGGCCCGGATCCAGCCGGTGATTTCCGGATAGGTATAGCCCCGCTCCCGGCATTGCTCCACGGCCTCCTTGTCCTTGGCGCTGTAAAGGAAAAACTCGGTCTGCCTGACGATCCCCTCGGGACCCGAGAGACGGTGGAGCAGGTCGAAGATATCCACGATCTGGCGCACGGTGTAAGGCGGCCGGGCCTGCTGCCCATCCCGGAAGGTGGTGTCGGTGAGCAACATCTCCTCGGGAGGCTGGGGCATGACGAACTTGTAGTCGAAGTCGATGCGGGCCACTTCCGTGTACGGGAAGATGTTCCGCATCAGGTTGGGCTCTTCCACCTCCTGCAACTTATGGTGCCAAAAGGTGGTGTGCTCATGATCCAATAACCGGCGCTCTTTGTTCCAGCGTGACATTTTCTTAGTTTCCTGTTTTCCGTTTTCCGTAGGGGCGACCCGTTGGGTCGCCCATGCGTTCCTGACTATGTGCTATCAGCTACTTCTCCACCCTCAAACCCAAATCCAACAGTTGTTCCGGGTCCACCGGGGACGGGGCCCTGGTCACCAGGCAGGCGGCCTTCTGGGTCTTGGGGAAGGCGATTACCTCCCGGATGGAGCGGGCCCCGCACAGGATGGCCACCAGGCGGTCAAACCCGAAGGCCACGCCCCCGTGGGGCGGCGCCCCGAATTCCAGGGCCTCCAGCAGAAAGCCGAATTTTTCCTCCGCTTCCGCCGGGGTAATGTTAAGGGCCTCAAAAACCGCTTGCTGGATATCCCGGCGGTTGATCCGGATGCTGCCCCCGCCGATCTCCACGCCGTTGAGCACCAGGTCGTAAGCCCGGGCCCTGACCTTCCCCGGGTCGGCGGCCAGCAGGGGGAGGTCCTCCTCCTTGGGGGCCGTAAACGGGTGGTGCATGGCGGCGAAGCGGCCCGCCTCGGCGTCGTACTCCAGCAGGGGAAAGTCGGTGACCCACGTCAGGCGGTAGGTGTCCGCGGGGATCAGTCCTTCCCGTTCGGCCAGGTTGAGCCTGACCTGCCCCATGGCGGTGCAGGCCACCAGGGGGGCATCGGCGACAAAGAGGAGCAGGTCGCCTTCCCGGGCCGTGAGGCGCGACTCGATGGCGGCCTTGACCCCGGCGGGAAAGTACTTGGCCAGGGGCGACTGCCAGCCTTGGCTCTGGATCTTCACCCAGGCCAGGCCCCGGGCCCCGTACACCCCGGCCAGATCGATGAGTTCGTCCAGCTCTTTGCGGGAAAGCCTGGAGAGGCCCGGACCGTTGACGGCCTTGACGATCCCCCCCCGGTCCACCACCTCCCGGAATCGGGTGAATTCCGCCTCCCGCACCAGGTCGGTGACGTCTTTGAGCTCCAGACCGAAGCGGGTGTCCGGACGGTCCAGCCCGAAGCGGTTCAGGCATTCCTGGTAAGTCAGCCGGGG
>PEWM01000131.1:486-2727 GCA_002779455.1 Deltaproteobacteria bacterium CG07_land_8_20_14_0_80_60_11 | reverse complement strand
GGTTTATCCCCTTGAGTTCGCGGAACAGGGCCGTGATCAGCCCCTCTACCACCCGGTAGATGTCTTCTTCGGTGATGAAGGCCATCTCCATGTCGATCTGGGTGAACTCGGGCTGGCGGTCGGCCCGCAAATCCTCATCCCGGAAGCACCGGCACAGTTGATAGTAGCGGTCCAGGCCGGCCATCATCAAGAGCTGCTTGAAGAGCTGGGGCGACTGGGGCAGGGCGAAGAACTGCCCCGGCTGCACCCGGCTGGGCACCAGGTAATCCCGGGCCCCCTCCGGCGTGCTCTTGGTGAGGATGGGGGTCTCCACCTCGATGAAGCCCTGGCGATTAAGAAACTGGCGGACCACCTGGGCGGCCCGGTGCCGGAAGAGAAGGTTCTTCATGACGCTGGGGCGCCTTAAGTCCAGGTAACGGTATTTCAGCCGCAGGGCCTCAGAGATGTCCACCTTGTAGTCTTCCAGCTCGAAGGGCGGGGTCTTGGCGGCGTTCAAAATGCGCAATTCTGAAACCATTACCTCGATTTCGCCGGTGGGCAGATTCGGGTTGACCATCTCCGGCGGCCGGAGGTTCACCAGGCCCCGCACCGCGATGACGTACTCATCCCGGAGCACCCCGGCCTTGATGTGGGTATCGGGATTGACTTCCGGGTTGAAGACCACCTGGGTCAGCCCCTCCCGGTCCCTGAGGTCCACAAAGATGAGGCCGCCGTGGTCACGCCGGCGCTGCACCCAGCCCATGAGCACCACCTCAGCGCCGTTAGCCGCAGCCCGCAAATCACCGCAGGAATGGCTGCGGCTCAACCCTTCAAGCGAATCAAACACGTTGTCTTCCCTTTTCCCACGTCATGTTACGTAGGGGCGGACCCGTGTGTCCGCCCTTTTTGAGGGCGCAGACTCAGGTGCGTTCCTACTCTAACAGACCCTAATGAGTTTCTTCAGACCGGATTTTCCCGGTCAGATAATCCATCAAATCCTCAAACGGCACCGGCTCCTGCTTCACCAGGGTCCGACCGGCTCCTACTTCCGTCAGCTTCACCTTCCCGCCGGTCTCATAAGAAAATTTCTTCATGGGCCGCACCTGGGCCACGCCCGCCGCCAGTTCCTTGTCCCCGACGATGACCACGTAGGCGGCGTTCAGGCGGTCCGCCAAAGACATCTGGGCCTTGAGCGACCGGCCCTCGAAATCCATCTCGGCCGCCAGATTCTTGCGGCGCAACTCCTGGATCACAGTGAAGGCCCGCTCCCGGGCCGGCTCCCCCAGGGCCGCCACAAAGACCCGGGGCCGGTGGTCCTGGCCGAAATTCAGGGGCAGCACCTCCAGGAGGCGGTCCTCGCCGATGGCAAAACCGATGGCGGGCAGATCCGGCCCGCCCAACTCCTTCGCCAGGCCGTTGTAGCGCCCGCCGCCCGCCACCGCGTCCTGGGCCCCGAGCCCCACGGCCGCCACCTCGAAGGCGGTGCGGGTGTAGTAATCCAGGCCCCGGACCAGCTTGGGCTTGAGCTCGTAAGCCACGTTAAACCGGTCCAACAGCTCCAGCACCCGGGCAAAGTGGGCGGCGCAATCGGGACAGAGATAATCCCGCATCACCGGGGCGTCCTGCAAAATCTCCTGGCAATGGGCGCTCTTGCAGTCCAGGACTCGGAGCGGGTTGGTGGTCCGGCGTCGCTGGCAGTCCTCGCACAGCCCTTCCCGGTTGATCAGGAACAACCCCAGGGCCGCCTTGAACTTCACCTGGCACCCGGGGCAGCCCAGGGAATTGACCAGCAGGCGCAACTCCCCCGGCAGCAGCCGTTTGAGGATATGCATCAGGAGCAGGATGACTTCCACGTCCAGCTCCGGCGCCTCCACCCCGAAGGCCTCGCAGTTGATCTGGTAAAACTGGCGAAAGCGTCCCTTTTGGGGCCGTTCGTAGCGGAACATGGGCCCCAGGGTAAAGAATTTTTTGACCCCGGCGCCCTTCTCCAGGCGGTTTTCCAGGACGGCCCGGAGCACCGAGGCGGTGGCCTCGGGCCGCAGCGTCAGGGAGTCGCCCTTGCGGTCGGGGAAGGTGTACATCTCTTTGGCCACGATGTCGGTGTCGGCACCGATGGAGCGGGCGAAGAGCTCGGTGCGCTCGAGCAGGGGCAGACGGATCTCCTGGTAGCCGTAGAGGTCAAAAACCTCCCGGGCCACCGACTCCACCCACTGCCACCGGGAAGTCTCCGGCGGCAGAATGTCCCGCATCCCGCGAATCGCT
>PEWM01000131.1:0-389 GCA_002779455.1 Deltaproteobacteria bacterium CG07_land_8_20_14_0_80_60_11 | reverse complement strand
AAGCCCGGTAGGGGTGACCGGCATAGCCAGATTTTTCTTGCCTTGGCCAACCCATCGGCCGATAAAATAAACTTTCCCAGCCAGGGCAATTCATGTTAAGAAAATCATCAGGAGGGCGCCGGCATGGTAAAATTTTCCACTGCGGAAGCCAGGGGAAAATTGGGCATAATTATCCAAAAGGCTGCGGTCGAAAAAGAAAGGATAATCCTTACCCGTCGGGGCAAGGAACTGGCAGCCCTGGTCCCCATGGAAGACATGAGATTCCTGGAAGAGTTGGAAGATCGTCTGGACCTGGAAGAAGCCCGGGCGGCTTTAGCAGAAGCCAAGGCTAATCCCGAACGCCCCATCCCCTGGGAAAAGCTCAAGGCCGAACTGGGCCTGTAATGGCC
>PEWM01000163.1:5883-16682 GCA_002779455.1 Deltaproteobacteria bacterium CG07_land_8_20_14_0_80_60_11 | reverse complement strand
CGTACGCTCCATGACAAACTTCGAGTGGCTTAATACTCTATGTTTGACGTGCAATTAGTATGAGAAGATAAGGCGCATCAGGTCTTGGGCGGCTTCCGGCCCCCAGCTTCCGGCTTTATAGGGGTGAATGAGCTTTCCCAGATAGGTGCAGCTTTCGCACTTCTCGATAAGCGGACTGAAGAAAGACCAGCACAGCTCCACCCCGTCCTGGCGCCAGAACAGCATGTGGTCCCCCTGCATGACGTCGATCAATGACTTCTCGTAGGCATCCATAATAGGACCGCGGTAGTTCTGGTAATAGTTGAAATCCATGGTGACCGCCCGCAGGCAAACCGTGGCTCCCGGGTTCTTGGTCTCAAAAGTGAGCGTGATTTTCTCCTCGGGCTGGATGCCCAGGATGAGGCGGTTCACCGCAATGGTCCCCAATCCAATATTGGCAAACAGGGAATGGGGTACTTCTTTGAAGTGGATGACCAGTTGAGTGAGCTTCTTGGCCAGGCGCTTTCCAGAAGCCAGATAAAAAGGGACCCCCCGCCAGCGCCAGTTGTCAATGAACACCCGCATGACCGCAAAGGTGGGGGTCAGGGAATCTGGCCTCACCCCGGGCTCTTCCCGGTAGCCGGAAACCAGGACCCCATCGATTTCTCCAGTCCCGTACTGCCCTAAGAAGAGGTTCTCTGCCGAACTTGGATCGGTGATCGGTTTCAGGGAACGAAACGCCTTCACCTTTTCATCCCGGACCCGCTCGCCTTCAAAACGCGAGGGGGGCTCCATGGCGATGAGGGTCAGAAGCTGCATCATGTGGTTCTGGAACATGTCCCGGAGCACCCCGGCCTGCTCATAGAAACCCGCCCGGTGCTCCACGCCGATTTTTTCTGCCGCGATGATGCCCACGTGGTCAATGAAATTCCGGTTCCAGAGCGGCTCGAAAATGGCGTTGGCAAAGCGCAAAATCAAGATATTCTGAACGGTCTCCTTAGCCATGTAGTGGTCGATGCGGAAAATCTGGTCCTCCCGGAAGCTCTGGTGCAGGGTGGCGTTCAACTCCATGGCGCTCTTCAGGTCATGACCGAAGGGCTTCTCCACCACAATCCGGGACCAGCCCTGCCCGTTCATCGCTTCTTGTCCCATACCGGTCTGTCCCAGTCTCTGGCTGATGGGTTGATAGAGCGATGGCGGCACGGCCAGGTAAAAGAGCCGGTTGCCGCCGGCGCCATGGCGCCCGTCAAGGTCCTTCAAAAAATCGCCTAGCCCCTGAAAGGAGGCCTGCGAGTCGTAATCAATGGCATAATAATCCAGCCCTGCCGCAAACTCCCGCCACCTCTCCGGGTCATAATTCTCCTGGGAAGCGATGCCCGCTTGCATCCTGCCATGAAATTCTTCCCGGCTTAAGGGCGTCCGGGCCACCCCTACCACACAGCAGGGCTTGGGTAATGCGCCGCTGAGATACAGGTTATACAGCGCCGGCATCAGCTTCCGGGAGGTGAGGTCGCCCGAGGCGCCGAAGATGACAATAGTACAGGGGTCCAGGTTGCCTTCGAACAAACAGAGTTGCGGCGGCATACCCAGATCCGGCGCCTGACCTTCGACCAATGCCCCCAAAAAGTCAGGCACGATTTTACCGTCCTTATCCACTTGATTTGGGCTCATGACTTTTTCTTCACTCCTCCAGAGAGAGATCCAGCGCGGCCAGGGACTCCCGGGTCAGCTCATAGCTCAAATGGTGGATACACCGAATCCCCAGATTACAGGCGACCTCCACAAACATAGGCCGGTCATCGATGTAAACCGTTTGCTCGGGCTGCACCTGGGCGCAGTCCAAGGCCAGTTGGTAGAAATCCACATCCGGTTTGCGAATATGCACAAAGCACGAGGAGATGAAGAAGTCCACAAAAACCCCCAGGTTGAAGTTCTTTATCCGATGCACGGTCAATTCCCGGCCTTCGTTGCTCACCGTGGCCACCTTGAGGCCGTATTTGGCCTTCAAGCGGCTGATCAGGTCGATCATCTCCGGTTTCGGCTGAGACTGGGCGAACATATGCGCTTGGAAGTCCTCCACCACCTCGGCCCGGTCCTGGCGGTAGGCCCGGCTTAAAGCCACCAGGATTTCGGTGAATTTCCCCGGGGGGAAATAGGTGCCGCCAAAAAAGGCTTGAGATCCGGCGTAAGAAAGACGCTCAGGGGCCAGCCGCCCTGGCCGGTGACCATCACCACCGCCTGCATGTATGTTTCATCAAGGTCGGGCCGCTCTTCCCGGTCCACTTTGATGTTAATGAAGTTTTCGTTCATTTCCATCCAGGAGTGGACACCATCAAGGCCGCCAAGGCAAAGGTTAGCGGCAGGAAGCGCTTCCCGGCCACCGGCCCGGCCACGGCAAAAACTGCCGCATCAATTATGTCCGGCGATAAGGGAACTCCCTGAGCCAGCGCCTGCTCCGCAAGGTTTAAGAATGATGAGGCCTTCTGAGTTTCCAGCCATAGGCTTCGACTAAGCTCCAGGGTACCATCCTCATGGGCGATGAAGACTGCGAAGCGGCTGTTCGTACCGCCGATGTCCGCACCGATAATTTTCTTCATAAGCAGCCTCGGGCCAAATCTGAGGTGGCCGGAGCCATTTCAGCCACCCAGGGCGAAGGCGGGATACAGGGTCATGCCGCCGTCTACGAATAGCGTGACGCCATGCACATAGGAGGCGTCCTCAGAGGCCAGCCAAACCGCCGCTTTGGCGATATCCTGGGCCTCGCCCACCCTTTTCACGGGAACGAGCCCGAGCAGTTTGGCCTCAGCCTCCGGGGTCTCCCAGGCCGGGCGATTGATGGGGGTCTTGATGGCCCCCGGCGCAATGCTGTTCACCCGGATTCTCAGAGGACCCAGCTCTTGGGCGATGCTTTTCATGAGAAGCATCAGGCCGCCCTTGGAGGCCGCGTAATTGACGTGGCCCGCCCAGGGGATCACCTCATGCACTGAACTGACGAAGATAATTTTTCCAGCTACACAGGAGCGCTCCGGGCAAATGCCGCGCCGCACGAACTTCCGGGCGGCCTCTTGGGCGCACAGGAAGGCGCCGGTAAGGTTGATCTCCAGCACCCGGTTCCATTGCTCCAGGGTCATTTCCAGGAAGGGAGCGTCCCTTTGGACCCCGGCGTTATTCACCAGGATATCCAAGGTGCCGAAGGCATCCCTCGCCGCCAGGAACATGGCCTGCACCTCAGACGGTTGACTCACATCGGCTTTGAACGCCAAAGCTCGGCCGCCGCTGGCGGTGATCTCCTGGACCACCTGGCTGGCCCCTTCGGGATGTCCGGAATAGTTCACCGATACATTAGCTCCGGCCAATCCCAGCTCCCGGGCGATGGCCGCGCCGATGCCGGAGCTGGCCCCCGTAACCATGGCGCTGTTGCCTTCAAGATGGTATCGACTGCGTTCACTCGCGGGATCCACCCTCTGCACCGGGTTGGAAGGCTTGTTCCTCAAGCCGAAGGGGCCGCTCAATGCCCCAAATACCCTAACAATTTAACCCGGGATCAAAATTTCTTGCCGGTGCTGGGAGAAAATATTTTGTCAACGTTTTTACTAAGATAAGCCTGCCCTCCCCGGATACAAGGCTGCAAGGCCTCATTACAGGGGCTGCTTACGGTTGGGCGCCCGAAGGCCGCTCGGGACCGCTACTTACAACTACTTTAAGTTATGTCGAGAGGCGCAATATAACCCTCTGGGATGTCCACCACGGGCCGATAATGACTCACCCCTTGCCAACCCGTCTTTGCCCCAGGCCGACCGCCACAATTGGCCTGCTATCGTTGGATTTTTGGGCGGCATATCACCCTCGATTCGGCAGACGGCTCACCTCCCGCGATGGTTCTCCGATACCTAAACATCGGCTAAATTTGGGGTATAGGTTGGAAATGCGGTTGGAAAAATAAGTTGATCATTCACAACCTATTTACATTACAATATATTATTAGCTTCAATGGCGGCTTACCAAGCCGCACCGATTACTTGCCTCAGCAACCGCCGCGCCAAAAAGTCATGACCAGCACCACCACCAAACCGATTATCACCCATTCCATACAAGTCGTCCTTTCCCCTGACGGGGGCCACAGGATCTCCGATCCTCAAGGGGTTGTGGAAATTGCCGAGAAATTTCTGATCAGAAGGGACACGGGCGGTGTCGCCATCCAGGTTGCGACCATTCGGCGAACCACCAGATCGAAGCACGGGCTATCTGCCCCGGGCCTAGTTGCCATCCAGGCGCTGCTTGAGGGCCTTGTTTTGCCGCACCATCTCCCGCCAACGCATGGCCTTGTCAATGGCCAGCAGAATCTGCTCCTTGCGGAAGGGCTTGGTGATGTAGTCAAACGCCCCTTTGGCCATGGCCTCCTCCGCCGACTCCAGGGAGCCGTAGGCGGTGATCACCATCACCAGGGCTTCTTCGTCCTGCTGTTTGGCCTTGGCCAGCACCTCCAGGCCATCCATGCCCGGCATCTTGAGGTCCGTTAAAATCAGGTCGAAGGTTTCCTTTTCCAAAAGTTCCGACGCCTCCAGGGGATTGTTGGTGACCGTCACCTGGTGGTCGGAATAGCCCTCGATGATCATCTTGAGCAGGGCCAGCATATCCAGTTCGTCATCGACGGCCAGAATCCGTCCCATCTGATAACCTCCTCACTGTGCGGCGCGGCGCTAGGCCTGCGCGGCCGCGTATTCGGGTTGTAAATCAACGAAGAAGGTGGTGCCCGTAGCGCCCTCGGCGCCGTCTTCGGCGGCCCGGCTCTCAAAGCGGATGGCGCCGCCGTATTTGTTGACGATGGCATAGCTGACGGCCAGCCCCAGGCCGGTACCCTCCCCCACTTTCTTGGTGGTAAAAAACGGCACGAAGATCCGGTCGGCATACTTCTTGGGAATGCCGGTGCCGGTGTCGGCCAAAATGGCTTCCACCATGTGATTATAGGGGTTGGTCTTGGTAATCACGGTGAGTTTGCCGCCGTTGGGCATGGCCGCCGCGGCGTTGTTGATCAGGTTGAGAAAGACCTGCTGGAATTCGCCGGCATCACCCCGGACCCGGGGGAGGCCTTTGGCCAGCCGCAGGTCCAGGTCTACCTTTTTGGTCAGCAGGTTGTTCTTGACCAGCGCCAGCACATTGTCAATTACCCGGTTGATATCGGTAAACTCCTCGTGTTTGGCCGGCTGCCGGGCAAAGGTCATGAGGTTTTCAACGATGCGCTTGGCGTTGAGTCCCTGGCGTTCGATGGTCTTGAGCATCTCATGCTCTTTGCCGTCCGGCGGCAGCTTGTCCAGCAGCAGCTCGGTAAAGCCCAGCATGACGCCCACGGGGTTGTTGATTTCGTGGGCCACCCCCGCCGCCAGGGTGCCCAGGGAGGCCAGCTTCTCCGTCTGGGCCATCTGATTTTCCATCTGCTGGCGGTCGGTGATGTCCCGGGCCATGACCAGCACCTGCTCCACAGAGCGGCCGTCCTCCCCGAAGATGGGCACAACATGGGTGGAAAACCAGAATATCCGGTCCTTGATGCGCATGGCGGCTTTGATCTCGGAGCTCTTCCGGCTATGCACCGCCTCCTGCACCCAGCTGAGCATGGCCTCGGCGTCTTCCCCGGATAAGAGGTCGGCGACCTTCTTCCTGACAATACCCGCCGCGGGGATGCCAAAGACCCGGGCCATGGCGGTGTTGGCGCTGAGAAAAGCGCCGGCCTCATCCACCAGGAAGATCAGGTCCCGGGCATTTTCCACCACCGACTTGTACTGCTTCTGGCTGCGGGCCAGGTCGGCGGTGGTGCGTGCCACCTCCGCCTGCAGCTCCACCGACCAGCGGGATTCGTAGTAGATCACCGTCGCGGCGGCGCAGATCAGGGCAAAGATGAGGATCCCCTGGATCAGGAATTGCCGCACGTACAGGGAGTGGATGGTGCCATAGACTTCATCGGTGGGCGCCACCACCGCCACCGGCCAGATTTCCTTGCAGCCGGGCCGGCCATGGGCGTCGATGTCGGCCCGGCTCAGGTGGGAGTACGGGCATGCCGCACCCACATGGGCATTGGTGTAGGCCACGAATTTTTCCATTTTCCGGATGACGCCCCGGTGCCATCCCGAGATGTAGGTGGCCGTACCCTCTTCCCCCTTCAGCATCTTGGTTTTCTGGATTTCATTGATGGCGGCGAAGCTGATGGCCGGGTCCCGTTGGCCCCGGGCGGTGAAGGCGTCTTCCCCGATAAATTCCTTCTCGGGATGGTACAGAAAGGTCCCTTTGTCGTCCATCACCCAGCAGTAACCGGTGCGGCCGGAGCGGATGTTGGCGCAGTAGTGGCCGGTGAATTGGGAAAGGTCGATCCTAAACAGCAGCACCCCGTCCAGGTTGCCGGTGGCCCGGGGGTGAGACTCGTCCACGCTTTCTTCGTACACCGGAGTGGCCATAATCATGGAGGGCGCCTGATGGCCGCCTTGCAGTTGCAGGGTAATGGGTCCCTGGTAAATCTTCCCCCGGTTGGCCGGGTCCCGGGCCCACGCCACCTCGGGAGCGGTGGCGAAGTCCTGCCGGAGGAGGTGGGGGCCGTTGGCGTCCAGCACAAAGGCCTTGTCAGCCGCCGGCCCGTTAAAGTCGATGCGCTCAATCACCACCACGCCCATTTTGGAGAGCTCATCGAAGCTGACTTTCATGCGGTTGGCCCAGGCCACGTCCTCCAGGTACTGGATGGCCGGGGAATAGGCCAGGATGCGCAACTCCCGCCGCAGAAACGCCAGGCCGTCCTCGATCTGCCGGGCGGTGGCTTTGGCCAGGATGAGCTGCTGCTGCTGAAAGTCGTCGGAGACGATCTCCTGGGTGCGCTTCAGGGAAAGAATCCCCAGGATAAAGGCCAAGGCCAGCAACCCGATGATCAGGATGCCCAGGCCCGTCAGCAGCCTCCGAAAAACGATTTTCTCCATGGGCAAAGTCGGGCCTCCTAAGCGCGTGGCGGGATGTGGCCTTGGGAAAATTCCCGGTAATACTGTTCCACCGCGTCCTCCGACAGCATGACCATGTCCAGTTGTTTGGAAATCATCATCAGGCGGCCCAGGACTTCCAGCCTCTCATCCAGGGCGTCGGCATCATAGCCGTCGATGCGGGCGGTGATGGAATCTTCCTTGGGTTCTACCCGGAAATCCAGATCTTCCAGGACTCTGGTCAGGAAGCGGACCCGGCGCATGCGCCGCGGCAACTCCGCGCCGCCGCCATAGAAGGTGAAGCTCACATAACTCTCCCCCGGGGCCCCCAGGAAGGCCTCGATGGTGGCGAAGTGAAAGCCCAGCCGGTTGGACAGGTTCATATAATCATGGGTGATGATGGCAAAATTCTTTTCGTGGAGCCGTTCAGTAATGTTGGTGTCGGTAGCGGTGCTCATGACCACGGACATGAAGCCGGCCAGGTCCACGGGCTTGGGGCCCTGCCAGCCCACCGCGCTCACCCCCCGCCAGTATGCCAGCATGGGCCGGGACGTGAGATGTTCGGGACGGACCTTGACCAGATTGGCGGCCTCGGGACTCAGGCCCCCGCCCAGGTCAATGATGTTGAGCTCCAGGGGGATGGCGCTCACCAGACGCCGGGACCCTTCCTCGTCCAGCCGCCCGGCGGACACCTGGAAGAGCTCTTCCATGGCCTTCTCATGGGCGAAGCGGGTGATGTCATGATAGGTGCGGCAGCCATCGGGGCGGAAGTTGGCGGCCCGGGGGTCCAGAAGATTGAGAGGGGTGATGTGTTTCAGGACACGCTCCAAAACCTTGTAAGCCCGGGTCTGGCGGACGGCGTCATCGCCGCCCCGGGGCGCCTTGAGCAATTCCTCCAACCGGCCGGCGTAGATGTTGCCGTAGAAGGCGTCCACCGTGACCACATCCCCCGGCTGGAGCACGGCAGTGGCCCCTTTGGCGCCGAACAGCGCCGGAATCCTGGCCTCCCGCAGCACCGTGGCCAGGTGGCTGGTGGCGCTGCCGGCCTCGCAGACCACCGCCGCCACCCGGCCCACCACCACGCCATACTCCGGCAAGGCTCGGGGGGTCACCAGCACTGCGTCCTGGGGGATGGCATCCAGGGCCCCGTCCCGAAGCAGGTAGACCGGGCCGGCGGCCGCCCCCCGGGAGGCGATGATGCCATTTGCCAGGAGCATTTCGGCCCCCTTGATCCGGGGCGGCAGGTAATCGGCCTTGAGCTTAGCGCTCACCCGCAGGGGCCGCGCCTGCAGCAGGGAAAACCGGCCCTGGGCGTCCAGGGCCCACTCAATATCCTGGGGCAGGCCGAAGTGCTGCTTGACCCGGTTTCCCAGTTCGGCCAGGGCCAGGGCCTGATCCTCCTCCAGGCAGGGTCCCTGGAGGTCTGCCGGGGTGGCGACATCCAGGACCCCTCCTTCCGGGGCGGCAACGTGCATGTGGGTCTTCTCGCCCACGTGTTGAGCCGCGATCCGGCCGTCCTCGACCCGGTAAATGTCGGGTTCGACCACCCCGCCCACTGCCAGTGAACCCAGCCCGGAGACGGCATTGATAATGGCGCCCTCCCCGCCCCTCGGATCGTCGGTATAGAGCACCCCGGCGCACCTGACCGCCACCATTTCCATGACCAGGACCCCCATGGCCAGTTCCTGGTAGGAAAAACCGCTGGCATGACAGTAGTAAAGGGCCCGGGGGGTGAACTGGGAGGCGATGACCTCCTTGTAGCGCGCCTCCACCTGGTCCCGGGGCACGTTGAGCACGGTCTCGAACTGGCCGGCAAAGCTGAAGAAGCTATCCTCCTGGAGCGCCGAACTGCGTACCGCCACCCGGGAAGAGCTCAGCTGCGCCAGATGCTCGGCGATGGCCTGGGAGAGCTCCGGCGGCAGGGGCTGGGCCATGATTTTGGCCTGGATGGCCTCCCCCGCCTCCCGCAGGCTTTCCAGGTTGCGGATCTGCGAGCGGGCGATGGCCTCCCGGATGAATGAAACCAGACCCCCGGTTTCAAAAAAGAGCTTCTGGGCATAGGCGCTCACCCCAAAACCTGCGGGCACCGTGAGCCCCAGCCGGGTAAGTTCGCCCAATTTCTCGGCCTTGCCACCGTAAAAGAGGCCTTCGCGCACCTCACGCAGGGGCAGCGCCAGGGGCGCCGGCTGCATCTTGGCCCCAGCTAATTCCTCCGCCACCCAATGGGCCACCCGCTGCCGGGCGGTGTCCAGGCCGGAGTAACGGCCACCGGCCATGCCATTCAAGGCCCCCACCATGGCCTCGACCTCCTGGCCCAGCCGGTCACAGGCCTGCCGGACATAGTGCATGTCAAACAGGAACCCCTCACCCATCTTGACTTGGATATCCGCCACGGTGGTCAGGATAGCGCTGTTGGCCGCCAGGAGGCGCTTGTACCGGAGATAGCGTTCCAGCAGGGCGGGCGGGGGCCCCAGGGATACGGCAGACGGCCGCGGCGTGCGCTTACGGGCGAACCATTTCTTTAACTTCCCCAGAACCGCGGCCACCGAATTTTTCCTTGAAGACACAATATTTTCACTATTAAGTATAAAAGAAAACGGCCTGGTCCTCAACTGCCAAATGCACCCCGATGCCGGCGCCGGCGCCTGGGGAGACCTATCGCTGTCGCCGCCGCGCCCGGGACCCCTGGCCGCCCTGGTAAACCGGGCGCCCCCAAGGTCCTGCTTGCCGGGCTGCTGCCGGCGCCGTCACGGGGTAATGAGGGCTCAGGCTCGCGGTGACCTGATGGCGCCTCCCTGGAGAGATAGATAAATTAATAATTGACATATTCAGGGTTTTGCGATTTTATGGGCTAACTTTACTTAATTTTCGCTGACTTGAATTCCGCACTCTGGAGGTCCACCATGCCTCAATGCCCCCACTGCCAGATCCCGTATGAAGTTGGCCAGCGCTATTGCAGCACGTGCGGCAGTTTTCTGCTGCATCCGGAACAGGGGGACACCTTTTGCCCCCAGTGCGGCGTGCGCGTCTCCCCCCGTCAGGAATTTTGCCATGAGTGCGATGCTCCCTTGAAAGGGGCCCCGGCCGTGCTTGCGGCTTTGGGGGCCGAACCGGAGCCCGCGGCTCCGGCCCCGGAATCCGCGCCTGCCAAAGGCCCCCCCGCCGGCATACCGTCCTGGCTGATGGGCTTGTTGGTGGGCGCGGGGATAGTCGCCGTCATCTTGCTGATCTTGCTGTTCACCCGGGGCACGTCAACGCCCCCGGCGCCGGCTCCGGCTCCCAAAGTCGAAGCGCCGGCTCTCGCCCCTCCCGCGGTGACCGCGGCTCCCAGCCAACCCGCCACCCCGGCCCCGGCCCCCCCGGCCGAGGCGGACCTGAAAGGGCAGTTGCAAAAGGAGCTCTCCGTCTTACGGGAGGCCCAGTTGCGCAAAGATATCGTCCAGTTTATGAGCGTTTACTCCCTCACCTACCCGGAACTGGACAACAAGCGCGCCAGTACCTTGAAATCCTGGGAAGGCTATGATTTCACCAACCTGGTGTTTACCGTCGACAAAATCCAGCCCATCGACCCCGATAACGCCATCGCCTGGGTCACCTGGTACATGGATACCAAGAACCGGCGCACGCAGAATCTGTCCAGCAGTTCCCAGGCCTTTCAGGTGCGGTTCGCCAAAGAGATGGGCAAATGGCGCATCCGCTCCCTGGAAGAGGTTGAACAATAGGGAATATGCGTGCTGCGACGACATCCAGCGAACGGCCTGATCCTGATTCTCCTGGCGACTGAACCTGAAGGCATGACCGCGAGGGTGCGGCATAATCAACCAGCATTTTTAGATTTAGCTTGACCTTAAATCATATAAATGTAAT
>PEWM01000163.1:839-5864 GCA_002779455.1 Deltaproteobacteria bacterium CG07_land_8_20_14_0_80_60_11 | reverse complement strand
CCCGCCAGAACCCGGAGATGGGGGCCGGTTCCGGTCTTTTCCGCCAGGGTGGCGCCAGAAAAATGGCGGCAATTTTAGGAGGCTGAAGATGAAGCTCTCTACCCGGAGCCGCTATGGGACCCGGATGCTCCTGGACATGGCTCAGCACTACAACCAGGGCCCGGTGCAGTTAGGGGATATTGCCAAACGGCAGAATGTCTCCCTGAAATACCTGGAGCAGATTATCATCCCCTTAAAAAAGGCCCATTATGTGGAGAGTGTGCGGGGCCCTAAGGGGGGCCACCTGCTCGCCAAACCGCCTGAGCAGATCACCGTGGGAGAAATCGTGGCCCTGCTGGAGGAAGGAACCAGCCTGGTTTCATGCACGGAGCATGCAGAGCTTTGCGAGCGCTCCCAGAATTGTCCAACCCGGATGATGTGGCAGGAGGCGGCCCAGGCCATGTTTGACAGTCTCAAAGCCATTACCCTGGCAGATCTGATTGAGCGGACCCGCGGCGGCAAAAGCCAGGAACTCAACGAGGTCTTGAACCAGCCAATAATTCCCGTTTTTAAGGGTAAGCGCTAGTCCCTTTTATTCGCTTATCCAGACGGCATTGATTTCAAAAAAATAAGGCCGACAGGGAAAATTATAAAACCCCGCAACCAGCCTCAGCAGCATCGTGAATTGCCGGATAGTGGATTCCCGGCGTAAACGGAAAAACCTCTTAAAAAAAATTCTCAGAATTCTGTTGATTTCCCCTTGCTTTTCCTATTTTTTTATATTATACTATATTTATATATATTATATAATTTTTGTATATATTGTTATAATATATCTCAAGGAGGTGGAATTAAATCGCTCTATACCGGTACTCAGTGAATCAGGTCCGAAGTTGGAAGTGGGGCAGCTTCACCATGCCGCCTCAGTAATAGTTTTTACCTGCCTCTCCTTCAGGTTCGCTGTTCCCTTCTTACCCGGTCCCAACGCGCGGTCCGAGCTCCTCGTAAAAGCCTTGGGCTTTCGGGGACAAAAACTAACCTGAAACGGTCATTTCAGAGATTTTCCCGGGAGGGCGCCATGTCTCACAGCAAGTACCTTGAGGGCGCAGAATGGGTGAAGGGAGAAAAGACGGGATGGTCTCCCACGGTGAAACTGATACTGGCTTTTATCATTGGTTTACTGGCGTTATCGCCGGCTATCCTGGGCATTTACTGGGAATTGCTCTTGCCCAAATAATGACCTGCCCCAGCGGTGATATGGAGTTGCCGGTTCGCCTTGGGGCTCAAGCAGCCCAGAGATCCTGGCTACTTACCGCTCCGCCGGGATCTCTGGGGCGACGTGGCGGTTTTCTCCGAGAATCCAACCCGGCAAAGAAAGTTAAGCGCCGGGCGTAAGGGGCCCCAGGGTCTCGAGGACCAGGGCCTCGCTGGCCGAGTACGGGTCGGTTTGCTGCGCCAGGATAGCGGTAAGAATCCGGTCCAGGCGGCCATCGCCCTCCAGTTGCTTCACCAGGTGCCGGAAAATCCCCTCCTTCAGGAGTTCCAGAAACTCCTGGCGGACCCGGGAGCCACGGGCCAGTAGCAGGCCCTTGCCGCCATCCCGGGCCAGGAACTCCTGATGGTTCTGCACTGCGGCCATCAACTCCTCGATGCCCTCATTATCCTTGGCCTGGGTCATCAGCACCGGCGCCATCCAGGCACTCGCCTTCCGGTGGGCTTGCAACTCCAGCATCTGGATCAATTCCTGATAAGTGCGGGAGGCCCCATCCCGGTCGGCCTTGTTAATCACCAGGATATCAGCCACCTCTAAGATGCCGGCCTTAATGGCCTGGATGTCGTCTCCCATGCCGGGGACCGTCACCACCAGGGTGGTGTAGGCGGTGGCGGCGATCTCCACTTCATCCTGTCCCACCCCCACGGTCTCCACCAGGACATAGTCCTTGCCCATGGCGTCCAAGACCGTGATCACCGCCCGGGCCGAGGCGGTGAGGCCGCCGAAATGCCCCCGGGTGGCCAGGGACCGGATAAAGACGCCCTCATCCAGGGCGTGGCGCTGCATCCGGATGCGGTCCCCCAGGATGGCGCCGCCGGAAAAGGGGCTGGTGGGGTCAACCGCCACCACGCCCACGGTTTTCCCCTTCTGGCGCAGGAATTGGATGAGACGGTCGGTGAGGGTGCTCTTCCCCACCCCGGGCGAGCCGGTGATACCGATGATATGGGCCCGGCCGCTATGCCGGTAAATCTCTTTGAGGACCTCCCGGGGCTCGGGCCTGCCGTCGTCCAGTTCTCGCATCAGGCGCGCCGCGGTGCGCACCTCACCGGCCAGGATGCGGTCCACTACCTCCTCGGTTCGGTTCATTAGGCCTCCAGCCCGGGGTAGTTCAGGGGCCCGGAAACTCCCAGACCCTCCCCCAACCCTGATTTCTGTTAATTTATAATTTAAGGCCCTGGCATGGCAAAGAAAAAGCGCCGAATTCCCCAGAATTGGCAATCCGGGGCCGCCGCGGCCTCGAAGTTTCTGATATCTCGGGCCTTAGCTGAAAAAATCTGCTTCCTCATTTGCTCCCGGACAACTTCTTAGGTAAAATAGTTCGGGGAACTCATCCACATGCGCAACGTCGTGCCACGGCTCTACCAGCTTTTCAGCCATGAAGACCGGCTGCTGATCCTGATTGATCCTGACCCGGACGCTATTGCCAGCGCCCTGGCCCTGAAACGCCTCCTGTGGCGCCGCCTGACTTCGTGTGTCATAGCCGCCATCCGCCCCATCACCCGCCCCCAGAATCAACGGATGGTGCAGCTCCTGAGCATTGCCCTCTCCCCCCTCCAGGAGATCAAGCCCGAGGACTTCAACCGTAAGGCCCTGGTGGACAACCAGCCGTTGCACCATGAACTATTTGAGCCCCATCACTACGACTTGATCATCGACCATCACCCCCGGCTCCCGGAAACCAAGGCGCGCCTGGTGGATATCCGCCCGGAATACGGCGCCACCTCTACCATCATGACCGAATACCTGCGGGAGGCCCGGATCAAACCCTCCCTGAAGCTGGCCACCGCCCTGTACTACGGCATCAAGACCGACACCGCCAATTTCGAGCGGCCCGCCATCGAAGCCGATGTGCGGGCCTTTCACTACCTGTTCGGCTTCACCCGGAGACCGCTGGTGCGGCGCCTGGAGTTCGCCGAATTCAATATTCCCATGCTGGGGTACTTCCAGCAGGCCCTCAACCGGTTCCGCATCCGCCACAACCGCCTTTACGCCTTTCTGGGGCCGGTGGACACCCCGGACATCCTGGTGATCCTGGCCGACTTCTTCCTCCGGGCCGGGGAGATCTCCTGGACCATCGTGGGGGGGATTTACCAGGACAAGCTGGTGGTCATCTTTAGAAACGACGGCCTGAACAAGAATGCCGGCCGCCTGGCCCTGCGGGCCTTCGGCAAGCTGGGCTCCGCCGGCGGCCACGCCGCCAACGCCCGGGCCGAGGTCCCCATCGGCCACACCCACATGAACCCCATCGCCCAGTGGCAGGAATGGCAGGAATTTATCATCGGCCGGGTGGAGCACCACGGCCGCCTGCAGGTCCCTGACAAAGGGGAAGTCCCGGCGAGTCAGACCGGCTGAATTTTTTTTGCCGGGGTTATCCCCTCCTTCAATTCAGATAAGTGATACAAGGGGGGGACCCATGTGTCCCCCCTAAGAGTGCACACACAGGTGCGCCCAACCTGAGGGCGGACCCATGGGTCCGCCCCTACAGAAGACAAGTTACCTGTATGATCGCAGCTTCGGGTTAAAGATTCTCTCTGAAGTCCGTCCAGTTGCCGTCTACGAGCCTGACTATAAAGGAGCCGCACCATGAAATCCGCTCTCATCCTCATCGATATCCAGAACGATTATTTTCCCGGCGGCGCCATGGAGTTAACCGGCATGACCCAGGCCGCGGCCCAGGCTCAGAAAGTGCTCACCGCCTGCCGCCAGGCCCGGCGCCCCATTTTCCATATCCAACACCTGGCCCTGGGGCCAGACGCGGCGTTCTTCCGGCCCCACACCGTTGGCGTGGAAATCCACGCGAGCCTCCGGCCGCTTCCCGGAGAGGCCCTCATCCAGAAGCATTATCCCAACGCCTTTCGGGAAACCGGCTTGCTGGAGGCGCTTAACAACGCCGGGGCGGAAGAAGTGATAATCTGCGGGGCCATGAGCCACATGTGCATCGACGCCACCACCCGGGCCGCCTTCGACTTCGGGTTTCGCAACACCGTCATCCACGACGCCTGCGCCACCCGGGACCTCGTCTTTGAGGGCCTGACCATCCCCGCCGCCCAGGTTCACGGCGCCTTCATGGCGGCCCTGGGGATGAGATATGCCAGGGTGATGTCTCTTGAGGATTGTCTGAGCGGATTATAAATCTGGAAAGGGCGGCCCAGCGGGTCGCCCCTACCTGGTGGCACAGGCGTCCCGCCTGTGCTTTATAGGGTGCGCACCACGCACCCGACATGGCGGGCAATGCCCGCCCTGATATCCGCATCGCGCCCATTGCCTTGGCTGATAGCTGAAAGCTGACCGCGATTTTATCACTTAATCAGTTCCACCATCTCCCGGACGGCCCGGTCGAGGCCCACCAGGATGGCCCGGGCCATGATGGAATGCCCGATGGAGAACTCGGCGAACTCCTCCCGGCCTTTAAACGGTTTGATGTTCCGGTAGTTGAGGCCGTGGCCGCATTTGACCTTCAGGCCGATGCTCCGGGCGTGCCGGGCGGCGTTGAGCAGTTCCTGAAAGAGCCGGGTGGCTTCAGCCCGGGTAAGGGCGTCGGCGTAAGTGCCGGTGTGGAGCTCCACCCACTCGGTCCCCACTTCCCGGGCCGCGTCAATCTGCTCGGTCACCGGGTCCACGAACAGGCTGACCCGCAGGCCCACTTCTTTCAGGTCCTGGACGAAATTTTTGAGAAAGACCTTATTCCCCGCCACTTCCAGGCCACCCTCGGTGGTGAGCTCCTGGCGTTTTTCCGGTACCAGGGTCACCAGGTCGGGCTTCACCTCCCGGGC
>PEWM01000163.1:0-829 GCA_002779455.1 Deltaproteobacteria bacterium CG07_land_8_20_14_0_80_60_11 | reverse complement strand
ATCTCCGGGGTGGCGGCCATCTCCAGGTTGAGGCGGGTCTTGATAGTCTGGCGCAGCAGTTCGAGGTCCCGGTCCTGGATGTGGCGCCGGTCTTCCCTTAAGTGCACGATGATGCCGTCCGCCCCGGCCAGCTCCGCCAGGGCTGCGGCCGCCACCGGGTCCGGCTCATTGGTGAGGCGGGCCTGGCGCAGGGTGGCCACATGATCAATGTTTACTTCCAATCTTGGCACGCCGATTCTCCTTGAAACTTATCTCATTTTTTTACGTAGGGGCGCACCTGCGGGTTTGCCCGAAGAGGGCGGACACATGGGTCCGCCCCTACGTCACGTCAGACCTTTTCCCCCGCCGGTTCCAAATCCCAGGACCGCCCAGGGTAGAGCACACCCATCAACTCCCAGGTCCTGGCGGTCATCTCCGCCTCGGCCGCCGGTTCCCCGTGGTCGTGGCCCAACAGGTGTAATATACCGTGAATCAGAAAAAAATCGAGGAGTTCCTGCCAGGGCCAGCCAAATTCCTGCGCCTGGCGGCGGGTGGTCTCGACCGAGATCACCACTTCACCCAGGATCGTCGGGGGAGCAGTCGTCCCCGGCTGAAATACAACAGGCGAGGGCGCCTGTTCCACATCCAGGGGAAAGGCGATGACGTTGGTGGGGCCGCGCCGCCCGAAGGTTTCCCGGTTCAGGCGCGCCATGGCCCGGTCGCCTAACAGGGTAAGGCTCAGTTCCCTTTCAGACAATCCCAAGACGTTTAAGATCTTCGCGGCTTTTTTCCTGAGTTTCTCCTGACTTAGGACCGTGGTCCTTTGGCGGTTGTTTATCCAGATCGTCAT
>PEWM01000136.1:285-11090 GCA_002779455.1 Deltaproteobacteria bacterium CG07_land_8_20_14_0_80_60_11 | reverse complement strand
CACCTCGGGACTCCTCCCGGGCCACGGCGGCATGCTGGACCGCCTGGACAGCCTGCTCTTCGCCGCCCCCCTGGTGGTCTACGTCCGTTTGTTTCTGATCGGCTAGTGCAGTGATACAAGCCAAATCGTGATGTAATAACCATGAGTTGGGGTGACAATCACCAAACCGGGATCAGATCAGACTGATAATGACCCGGTGGGGGAGTTGGGGGTGAAGGTCCTAGGAGATACCCCAGACCGCAATCCCGGCCTGGTCTGCAATCTCTCGCATTTCCGGGCGGTCGAAGATCAGGGTCTTGCCGGCCTCGACGGCCAGCACCGCGGCCTTGACCTCTTGCATGGCGGCGATGGTGTCCAGGCCCACGGCGGGCACGTCAAACCGGAGGTCCTGGCCGGGCTTGCTCATCTTGACCACCACGGCGCCGGGACCGGCCAGGGCGCCGCCCCGGCGGATGGCCGCATCGGTGCCTTCGATGGTCTCCAGGGCCACCACCACCTGCCGCCGCACCACGGCGCACTGGCCGATGTCCAGACGACCCAGCTCCCTGGCCGCCTGCACTCCCAGGTTGATGTCGGCCAGCTCTGCCGGGGTGGGAGGACGGCGGCTGAGGGGGCCGGGGGTGGCCAGGAGGTCGCTAAGGAAGAGGGTGGAGGAGGCGATGGTAATGCCTTCGGCCTCCATCTCGTCGGCTACGGCCCGGAGGAGGCGGTCGTCCTGGCCGGCGCCGGCCCGGCGGATGACGCTGAGGGCCCGCCAGTCGGGGCGAAACTCCCGGAATAGGCGGCCCCGGCTGATGCCGCCGGCCATCACCGCCTGCCGGACCCCGGCGGCCTTGAAAATGCGGATGATTTTGCCCAGCTGGCCCACGTGAATCCAGTGGAGTTCGGTAACGAACGAGGCCAGGGCCGGGTCAGTCTCCCCCCGATGGGCCACCGCGATAACCGCGGCCCCCTGCTGCCGGGCGGCCTGGGCGAACAGGAGGGGAAACTGCCCCTTACCCGCGATTAAGCCGATGTTCTCGGACATCCGACGGGAGCAGACCCCGCTCCGAAGTCTCCAGAAACGTGAGCAGGCGCTGGATCTCGGGAGTCGGGGGCAAGTCGTTTTTGATCCTGGTGATGGCTTCTTTCTGGTTCAACTCCGAGAGGAACAGGAGTTCATAGGCCCGTTTCAAGGGCTGGAGGGAGGAGTCCGTAAAGCCATGCCGTTTCAAGCCCACCAGGTTGAGCCCCACCAGCTTGGCCCGGTTGCCCACGGCCATAGCGTATGGGGGGACGTCCCGATGCACCGCCGAACATCCACCCACAAAGGCGTGGCAGCCGATATGGCAAAACTGATGGACCGCCGAGAGGCCCCCCAAAATGACGTAGTCCTCCAGGATAATGTGACCGCCCAGGGTCGCGGCGTTGGACATGATGACGCCGTTGCCCACCTGGCAGTCGTGGGCCACATGGGTATAGGCCATGAACAGGTTGCCGTGGCCGATGCGGGTGACGCCGCCGCCGCCGGCGGTGCCGCGGTGGAGGGTGGCGAACTCCCGGATGATGTTGCCGTCGCCAACGATCAGTTGGGTTTCCTCGCCCTGGAATTTCAAGTCCTGGGGAATTTCTCCGATGACCGCGAACTGGAAAATCACGCACTTGTTGCCGATGGTGGTGAAGTCCTTAATCACCACGTGGGAGCCGATGCGGGTGTCGCGGCCGATCTGCACCCGGCCCTGGATGATGCTGTAAGGCCCTACGGTGACGCCCTCACCCAGTTCGACGGTTTTATCCACCAGGGCGGTGGGGTGGATTTGGGCCATCCTCATTCCTCCCCTTGACCGATTGCGGCCATGATCTCGCCTTCGGCCACCAGGGTCTGGTTGACAAAGGCCTGGGCCTTAATTTTCCAAAATTTCTTGCCACCGCGCATGGATTCAACGATGATCCGCAGTTGGTCTCCCGGGACCACCGGCTGGCGGAAGCGCATTTTGTCTAAACCCAGAAGGAAGAGGTGAGAGTTGCCCAGGTGCTCCGGGAGGGATAAGAGGGCCAGGATGCCCCCCACCTGGGCCATGGCCTCGGCGATGAGGACACCGGGCATGATGGGGCGGCCAGGGAAATGCCCCTGGAAAAAGGGCTCATTAATGGAGACATTTTTCAACCCCACCACGCGTTTGCCCTTCTCCAGACTGGTGATGCGATCCACCAGGAGGAAAGGATATCGGTGGGGGAGAATTTTTTGAATTTCTTCCAGACTCAGGGTCTGCGGCGGGTTCATGGTTCCGGCTCCTGAGGTTCAAGGTTCAAGGTTCAAGGTTCAAGGTTTCAACTTTGAGATTTCCTGCTCCTGGTCCAGTCTGGCGGAGAGTTCGCTCACGTCTTGCTCCAGCTGTTTCAACCGTTGATAGAGGTCAGGGAGTTTGGGGAGATGGCCCATAATCTGGAGCCATTCCCGATGCGGCCGCGCCGGGGAGCCGGACACCGTCTGGCCAGCGGGGACGGAACGGTGCACGCCGGATTGGGCGCCCACCTGGACGCCGTCGCCCAGTTCGATATGGCCGGTCACCCCCACCTGCCCCGCCAGGGTCACCCTTTTGCCCAGTTTGGTGGAGCCGGACACCCCCACCTGGGCCACCAGGAGGGAATATTCCCCCACTTCCACATTGTGGGCCAGGTGCACCAGGTTGTCCATCTTGACACCCCGGCCCACCCGGGTGGCGCCCAGGGCCCCCCGGTCGATGGCGCAATTGGCGCCGATCTCCACGTCGTCTTCGATGACCACCGTCCCCAACTGGGGAATCTTCACGTGTCCCGCCTCTCCGGGGACGAACCCGAAGCCGTCGGCGCCGATCACCGTGCCGCTGTGAATGATGCACCGCGCCCCCACCGTGCACCGCTCCCGGATGGTGACGTTGGGATAGATCAGGGTGCCGGCGCCGATTTGGACCTCATCACCGATGACGCAGCCGGGCATGACCGTGACCCGGTCGCCCAGGTGGACGCCGGCGCCGATAAAGGCCAGGGGGGCAATGGAGACCTCCTGGCCCAGGGCCACTGCCGGGCCCAGATAGGCCAGATCGCTGATACCGGGCCAGCGCCAAACAGGAGGGGCGAAGAGGGCCGCCGCCCGGGCGTAGGCCAGATAGGGGTGAGCCACGATGATCAGGGGCCGCGCCAGCCCGGCGTATTCCTGGGAGACGATAAAGGCGGCGGCGCGGCTCTGATCCGCCAGGCGGGCGAACCGCCCGTGCGTGATGAAGGTGATCTCCCGGGGCGTGGCTTGATCGATGGGGGCAAGGCCCTCAATGGAAAGATCAGCGGGGCCTTGGAGTTCTCCTCCCAGAAAGGCCGCCAGCTCGCCCAGGGTGTGTGTCATGCAGCCTTTAGTTGCCGAACTTGCTGCGCACCTTGTCGGTGATGTCCAGCTTGGGGTCCATAAACAGGAGCCCGGCATTGCGCTTGTCCAGGACCATATCCAGCTTGTTTTCCTGGGACACGGATTTGACTGCGCCTTCCAGTTTCTGGAATAACGGCGCCAGTTCTTTTTGCTGGAACTGCTGCAGCTGTTTTTCGGCGTCGGCGCCCTGCTTTTGAAAATTCTGCATCTTCTTTTCCAGCTCTTCCGCTTTACGCTTGCGGGCATCTTCTTTCATCACGGATGACTGCTTCTGGAACTCCTCGACCTGCTTGGCCAGATCCTGGCGCTTCTGGGCGAACGGTTTGCCCAGTTCCTCGGATTTACGCTTGATGGCGTCCTGGACCCGTTTCCCTTCGGCGGATTTGGAGACCACGTCCATACCATCGACGACGCCGACCTTGAACTCGGCGGCCGCGGCCCAGAGCGGCGTCAGAACCAAAGCTACGGTTAACAATAGACCTACACCTACCTTAGACATGCAGACCTCCTGAGTTGATCGATATAGAACTTACTTCCCCGGCGGGCTAGTCATCGCCGGAAAAATCTGGTATTGGCCCCTTCAGGTTCAAAGTTCAAGGTTCAAAGTTCAAGGTTAGAATGACCCGCCCATGGTGAATTCCCAGGCACTGGATCGTTCACTGGGGTGTTTCGACAGATTATAACCCCATTCCACCCGGAGGGGGCCCATGGGGGAGAACCAGCGGAAGCCGAGCCCGGCGCTGGTGCGCAAAAACGGCCCGATATAGTCGGGGCCGTAAACGTTACCGGCATCGAAAAAGACGGTCCCCGTGATGCCCAATTTCTTAAAGAGCGGGAACCGGATTTCATTGTTGAATTGCAGGAATCGGGGCCCACCGATGCGGTCATTGGTGACCGGGTCCCGGGGGCTGATTTCAGCATATTTAAAACCACGGATGGTGTCGATACCGCCCAGGTAGAAGAGCTCGTAGGCCGGCATCGCCCCCCAACTCAACTTGTTCATCCCGCCGGCCCGGGCATGCAGCACCCCGACGACATTCCATTTGAGGGGAAAATACCAACCGGTCTCCGCGAGATAGCGCACAAAGGCCGTATCACCTCCCAGGCCCGCCATTTCCACGGAGAGGCTGTTGTCCGAACCCTTGGTGGCGGCAAACAAGGAGTCCCGGGAATCCCGCCGGATCACGAAGGAGGTGGCGCTGGTATTATGGATATTGGCAGCCTGCACCAGCGTCTGGGAGGCGCCGGGCGCCAGGTCACTGAGGTTAACGTTCTCAAAGCGATACATCCAGAAGAGGCGGGTGTATTTCCATTTCAGGGGATGACTCAGGCGAAACACGCCGCCCTTGCTGATCCGGGTGTATTCGCTGTATTGCCTTTCCCAGTTAAAGGCGTCGAGGCCGAGAGCCAGGGGCCGGTCGAAGAGGTAGGGCTCCACAAAGGAAGCCCGGAATCGGTGGGAAATGGAGCCGATGATCCCCGAGACCTTGACTTGCTGGCCCCGCCCGAAGAGGTTGTTCTGGCTGACCTCCACCATCCCCACCATGCGGTCCTGGGTGCTGTAACCCGCCCCGAGGCCGAAGGTGCCGGTGGGCCGCTCCTTGACGGTGATTTTCAGGTTCATGTGGTCGGGGGCGCTCCCCGGAGTGGTGGCGAAATTCACGTCTTCAAAATATTCCAGGCGCCTCAGGTTCTTGATGCTCTCTTTGAGATTGGTGGCGGAGAAGAGATCCTGCTCGTAGACCCGGAGTTCCCGGCGGATCACCTTGTCCCGGGTTTTGACATTGCCGCCGATGTCGATGCGTTCGAAATAGACCTTCTGCCCTTTATGGATGTCAAAGGTGACATCCACCACCATCCTCTCGTTGTCCTCCTTGATGAGGGGCACAATGTCGGAATTGGCATAGCCCTGGTCAGCATAGAAATCGGCCAGGGTGGTGAGATCCTGCTGCAAGATCTCCCGGCTGTAGACCTCCTCCTTGGGGGTTTGCAGCAATTTCAGGAGCTTGTCTTTGTCCTCCAGGAGATCTCCCGTTATATCAATCGTGGCCACATGATATTCGGGGCCTTCCTGCACGGGAATGGTGATATAGATCCACTTCCCCTTGATGTCGACTTTGGGTTCCCCGACCTTGGCCTTGATATAGCCATGGTTGTAATAAAAAGCCGCGACTTTTTCCAGGTCCCGTTCCAGGACGTCCCGGTTCAGCTTGCCCGCGCCGGTGATCCAGGCGACGGGGGCAAAAAAGCCTCGCTCCTTGGTTTCCATCACCTTCCGGAGTTCTTTGGAACTGAAGGCATTGTTGCCCTCAAAGTCAATCGACTTGACGGCCAGTTTGCCGCCTTCATTGACACGGAGCACCAGATTGACTTCGTGTTCGCCCGCCGGCATGAGATCGTAGGTAATTTGGGCCTCATAATAACCTTTTTCCCGGTAGGCCTGCTGGACTTTATTGATATCTTCCTTGATGGCGCCTTCCGAGGCCACGGAGAAGGGTTTGAGGTTCATGACCTCCAGGATTTTATCCTTTTTCAATTTACGGTTGCCTTCCACCATGATCTCGCGGATGGCGGGTTTTTCCTTCACCAGGACGGTCAGGATGCGCCCTTCCGGGGTGTCGCTGGCGTCCAGCCGGACGTCGGTGAAATAGCCCATCTTATAGATGGCCTTCAAGTCCTCCCGCAGGTGGGCCGGCGACAGGATTTCCCCTTCCCGGGTCTGCATCACTCCCAGGATAGCATCCTTTTCGATACGGCGGTTGCCCTTGAACACGATATGGGCAACCCGTTCTTTGCCCAAAACCTTCAGGCTCAGTTCCTGGGCCATCTGACGACTGAGGCCGGATAAGGAGTGGAGTCCCGTCCCCTCGAGTTTCAGGATGGTGGCCCCTTTCCGGCCGCTAAGATCCAGGACGTGGCCTTCCAGGGAGAGGAGGTCTCCCACCTTGAGCAAGGCGCCCCAGATGACCATATCGGCGCCCAGTTTGCGGCCGATGGCTTGAGCCTGGGCGTCATTCAGGGGTTCCGTTACCAGGGAGAGTTCCTTGTTCAGGTCTTCCTGGGAAACCGGGGTAAAGCCGTCGGCTTTCAAGCGCTCCCGGATTTCCTGGCTGATCTTTTCCCCCAGATGCCCCAGGGATTCTTTGCTGATGACGGCAAAGGGGAAGACCGCAACTTTCTTAAAGACCAGTTCCTGCTCCTGAGCCAGGGCCGGCCCGCCTGCCGCCACCGCCGACAATACCAGGAGAAATAATGCTATGAGGCGTTGTGCCACCTTATTCTCCCTGTAAAATTACTGTCTTGCCATCCAGCAGGGTAATCTGCCGGTCAAGGACACGGGCCATCGCCTGGTTGTGGGTGACGATGACCGAGGTGAGGCCCCGTTCGCGGTTCAGTTCCAGGATAAGTTCCTGTACCCGGGCCCCGCTCTTGGGATCCAGGTTGCCGGTAGGTTCATCAGCCAGGAGCACTTCCGGTTCCAGCACCAGGGCCCGGGCCACCGCCACCCGCTGCTGCTCGCCGCCGGACAGGGTGGAGACGCGGTGGGTCAAGCGCTCTTTCAGCCCCACCCGGACCAGAATCGCCTCGGCCTGCTCCCGGGCGACCGGTTGGGGGAGACGGGCGATGAGAGCCGGCATCATCACATTTTCCAGGGCATTGAATTCGGCCAGCAAATGGTGAAATTGAAACACAAACCCCACCTTGCGATTGCGGAAGGCTGCCAGAGACCGGTCATCCAGGGCGAAGACGTCGGCGCCCTCCCATTGCACCTTCCCGGCGCTGGGGCGCTCCAGGGTCCCTAAGATGTGAAGCAGGGTGGATTTTCCCACCCCCGACGCCCCCACCACCGCCAGGGTCTCTCCCTGCCGGATATCCAGGTCCACCCCGGTGAGCACCTCTACCCGGATGCCGTTGTGCCTGAAGGTTTTGACCAGCCCTCTGAGCTCAATCTTTACCGCGGCCTGAGAGGTTGCATTTTCTTTCATTGCTTTCCTAGCGGTAAACCACCTTATCACTTTCCCCCGGGAGCGTCAAATGGGTTTTCGGTTTTCGGTTTTTGGTTTTCGGTTTTCGGTGGCGCATTTTCGCCTTTTTTGGCAACCCCTGGACGATGGTTACTGATAATTTAATTTTACCCAGAACCTAAAACCTCACTCATACCTGATGGCCTCCACCGGGTCCAGACGGGCCGCCTGCCAGGCCGGATAGAGGGTGGCGAAAAAACTGATGGCCATGGCCGCGGCGATGATGGCCAGCACGTCCGGCCATTGGACCGTCACCGGCAGGGTGGAGATATAATAGACATCCCGGGGCAGCTTGATGAACTGGTACTTTTTCAGGATGGCGCAGAGCAAAAGGCCCAGCCCCAGGCCGCCGATGGTGCCCAGGCCCCCGATGACCAGGCCGTTGATCATGAAAATCCGCATGATGCTCTGGCGGGTGGCCCCCATGGACTTGAGAATGGCGATGTCCCGGGTCTTCTTCATGACCATCATGAAGAGAGTGGAGGCGATGCCTAAGGCCGCCACCAGGATGATCAGGGTGAGGATGATGAACATGGCGATCTTCTCAAGCTTCAGGGCCGCAAACAGGCTGCGGTTCATATTCATCCAGTTGCGGGTATAAAAGGGCGGGCCGAGCTCTTTGCCGATGACCGCCGCCAGCTCCTCCGCCGCATAGATATCCTTGATTTCCGCCTCCAGACCGGTGACCCGCTGGCCCAGACCCAGAAATTCCTGGAGGGACGGGATGCTGGTATAGACCAGGGAGGAGTCGAACTCGTACATGCCGGAGTGAAAAATGGCGGTGACCCGGAAGACCTTCATCCGGGGCAACCTCCCCATGGGCGTCAGGGTGCCCAGGGGGGAGATGATGTTCAGGTAGTCCCCCACCGTTAGGTTGAGGTTTTTGGCGAGCTCGTTGCCGATGGCGATCCGGGGGGGGTCCCCGGGGGCGCCGGCCGCCAGGCCGGCGAACTGGCCGGACAGCACGGTCAGGGCGTGGGGGCCTCCCCGCCGGATGGTTTCCGGATCCAGGCCCCGGATGACCCCGCCGGAGACGCTCCCCGGGGCGGAGTACATCACCTGGGTGTAGATGAAGGGCTCAACCGAGACCACCCCGGGGATTTTCCGGATTTTGGCGGCCACCTGCGGCGCGTCCGTGAGGGGCGCCCCGTGTTTGAGCACGATGACGTGGGCGTTGACGCTGAGGATTTTTTTCTTCAGATCCAGGTCGAAGCCGGTCATCACCCCGATGACCACGATGAGGGCCATGACCCCGACCATCACCCCGGCCACGGAGATAAACGTAGAGAGCGGCAGAAAACCTTTCTGGCGCTTGACCCCCCGGAGCAGCCGCAAGGCTACGAACGACTCGAAGAAACGCAAGGAGTTTACCTTTCCGGCCTGAGGAGCGGAAATAAAATAACGTCCCGGATAGAGGGGGCGTCGGTCAAGAGCATCACCAGCCGGTCGATACCGATACCCTCTCCCGCGGTGGGCGGCATGCCGTGCGACAGGGCGGTGACGAAGTCCTCGTCCAGGGCGTGGGGCATCTCTTCATCGCCGGCGGCGTGCGCCGCCAGCTGGGCCTCGAAGCGCTGCCGCTGGTCCAGGGGATCGTTGAGCTCGGAGAAGGCGTTGGCCATCTCCCGGCCGGCAATGAACAGTTCGAACCGGTCCACCACCTCCGGGTCGGCATCGCTGCCCCGGGACAGGGGCGAGGTTTCCCGGGGATAGCCCAGGATAAAGGTGGGCTGCTGGAGGCGGGCTTCCACCTTGAGGTCAAAGAGTTTCGTCAGGGCCCGGCCGTAGCCCTCGCCGGGACGCAGGGTCACCCCCTCCGAAAGGGCCAGGTTCATCAGGGCCTCCCGGTCCCGGACCACCGCGGCGGGGATGCCGCCGATGGCCGTGAGGGACTCTCTCAGGTCCAGCCGGCGCCAGGGCGGGGTCAGGTCAATCTCCGCGCCCTGGTAAGTGAACCGGGCCGTCCCCAGGACCTCAAGGGCCACGTGGCTGATCAGCGCCTCGGTCAGGAGCATCAGATCCTCATAGGTGGCGTAGGCCTGGTAGAACTCCAGCATGGTGAATTCGGGATTGTGCTGGATGGAGAGCCCCTCGTTGCGAAAGTTCCGGTTGATCTCGAAGACCCGGTCGAAGCCGCCGATCACCAACCGCTTCAAATAGAGTTCCGGGGCGATCCTCAGGTACAGGGTCATGTCCAGGGCCTGGTGGTGGGTGACGAAGGGCCGGGCCGTGGCGCCCCCGGGAATAGGCTGCATCATGGGGGTCTCCACCTCCAGGAAGCCCCGGGCCTCAAAAAACTTGCGCATCAGAGTTATGATCGCGGCCCGCCTGACAAAAACCTCACGCACCTGGGGGTTGACCATCAGGTCCAGGTAGCGCTGGCGGTAGCGGGTCTCCACGTCCGTGAGGCCGTGGTACTTTTCCGGCAGGGGCAGGAGACTCTTGGTGAGGAGAATAAAATCGGACACCGCCAGGGTGAGCTCCCCGGTTTTGGTGCGGAAGAGCGTGCCGGTAAACCCCACGATGTCGCCCAGGTCCAGGCGTTTGAACAGGGCGAAGGCCTCCGGGCCCAGCACCTGTTTCTGGACGTAGGCCTGGACGCGGCTGGTGCCGTCCTGGAAATGGCAGAAGGTGGCCTTGCCGAACTCCCGGAGGAGCATGAGGCGGCCGGCCAGCCGGAAGGTCTGGTTCAAGGCCGAAAGCTCAGGACCGGCCAGCGCCCCGAACTCCCCTAAGATTTGGGCGATGGTGTGGGTGGGGACAAAACCGTTGGGAAACGGGTCGATCCCTTGCTCCCGCAGTTCAGCGAGCTTCTGCAGGCGCTGGGTACGGATATTGTCCGATTGTGCCATGGGGTGTCAGCCTGATTATCGCTACGCCTTAGGTTGGTCCTTAAACTTATATTTTTTAGATTATTCCCGGCTCTTAGTCAAGGGCTAATCCGGCCCCGCAGGTATGAGCATATCAGGGTGCGCACTGCGCACCATTCTTCTGGTTCCCAAGCTCCCGCTGGGGAACCGGTCTGGGTGCGAAGCTCTGCTTCGCTCACCACGATGATATCCTTTGATTACTCGCCTATCGCCCCGCGAGAGCCTGGCAACCACGATACGTTCCCAAGCAGGAGCTTGGGAACGAGCTTAAAGCAGGAGCTTGGGAACGAGGTTAAATATTCGATAAAAAGTTAATGCAATCTTAAAAAAAAAGCTTGACAAATTTACTTTCCCTTTTAGGATGGGTTTTAATGGGTTAAATGGCCCAGAAATAAAGGGGTTTCCCCCCCACAAGCGACAAGGAGGTTGCGATGAAAAGGTTCCTGGCCTTATTGGCTCTGGTATTGGTTCTATTGGCGGGTACGGCCGGAATGGCGTCGGCTCTCACCCTGGATTTCACTCTTCCCC
>PEWM01000136.1:194-277 GCA_002779455.1 Deltaproteobacteria bacterium CG07_land_8_20_14_0_80_60_11 | reverse complement strand
TCCGAGATCACCCTGGGAATTGACCCAAACAATAATCAACAGAATATGCAGTGGAGTAACGATGACGTGGGTCACCTTTATTG
>PEWM01000136.1:0-147 GCA_002779455.1 Deltaproteobacteria bacterium CG07_land_8_20_14_0_80_60_11 | reverse complement strand
ACGTGAACAAATTCGAGATGACTGGGCTGCCTTACACGATGTGGAACACCAGCGGGGATAGTTTCGGCCCTATGGATATTGCCGCGTTCAACGCCACCGATGTTGACCCAGTGTGGACCAAGACGGTTGATTTCCTCGCCTTCCCCC
>PEWM01000135.1:2573-11113 GCA_002779455.1 Deltaproteobacteria bacterium CG07_land_8_20_14_0_80_60_11 | reverse complement strand
GAGGAGGTGAAGTGGGCGTTGCCCTTGCCGCCCCGGCCCCCCTTGGCCAGGACCAGGCGCTCCCCGGGAGCCATAAGGTCCGCCAGGAGCCTGCCGCGGTCGCCGTCAAAGACCCGGGTGCCCGGGGGCACCGGGACGATCACCGAGGCGCCGTTTTTGCCGTGACGGTCCTGGCCCTGGCCCCGGCGGCCGTTTTCCGCCTGGAGGACGCGCCGCCGCCGGAAAAGGCTCAGGGTGCGGAGGGAAGGGGAGACTTCGAGGATGACATCGCCGCCGGACCCGCCATCACCGCCGTCGGGCCGGCCCCGGGGCTGGAAGCGAGCCCGGAGAAAACTGACACAGCCCGGGCCGCCGTTGCCGGCCCGGACCGTGATATCGACTTCATCGGGAAAGGACTTCAAGTGGTTGGATAGACGCTGACCCGTTTGCGATCTTTGCCAAAGGCCTCGAATTTCACCACGCCGTCGATTTTGGTGAACAGGGTGAAGTCACGGCCCATGCCCACGTTGGTCCCCGGGTGGATGCGGGTGCCCACCTGGCGCACCAGGATAGTGCCGGCCTTCACCGATTGCCCGGCGAACTTTTTGACCCCGCGGCGTTTTCCGGCGCTATCCCGGCCGTTGCGTGAGCTGCCGCCAGCTTTTTTGTGTGCCATGGTATATTCCCCAATCTCCCCCCAAATTTCTTATGGGGGCAGGTTTCGTAGGGGCGACCCGGCGGGTCGCCCCTACCACATTATACAATGATTTCCTGAATTTGCAAGGCGGTGAACATCTGCCGGTGGCCCTGCTTGCGGCGATAATTTTTCCGCCGTTTCTTTTTGAAGATCAGGACTTTCTTGCCTTTCCCCTGGCGCACGATCTGGGTGCGCACGGTGGCGTTGGGGACCAGGGGTTGGCCGACCTGAATGGCAACCCCGTCGGTCACCAGCAAAACCTGGTCCAGAATCACTTCGTCGCCGCGCTCGCCCGGGAGACGCTCCACCCGGAGCACATCCCCGGGGGAAATGCGGTATTGTTTTCCGCCGGTTTGAATAATGGCGTACACTGTTTCCTCCAAAAATCCGAACTTTAACTTTTTAATTTTATCGACTTTAGCGCGTTTGTCAACCCTGCGCGGCGGCGCTCAGATAATTTTCCTCGCAATCCTCGCAGAGAGAGAAAACCCAGGCGGATTCCGTAAATGATTATATCATTGAATATGAATTTGAAATGTGACATGGTTTCTGAGAAATAATTCTATCAGAATGCGGGTTCCGAAGAACTACCTTATGAGGAGTAAGATGGTAAAAAAAGAGCAGGCTCAATTAAACCCTTGGGTTCCCCAAAAAGTTTTTTTAACCAAAGGAGTAGGAATTCACGCGGAAAGGCTTAATTCCTTTGAAGAGGCCCTGCGTGATGCGCGTATGTCCCCGATGAATTTGGTCATGGTTTCCTCCATCGTGCCCCCGCATTGCGAACTGGTAGGAATGGAGGAAGGTTTAAGACTTCTCTCTCCCGGTCAGATCACCTTCTGTGTCATGTCCAGGTGCGACAGTGATGAAGAGGGCCGCCTGTTGGCGGCGGCAGTGGCACTGCTGCTGCCCGAGAACGGCGACGATTACGGCTACATCAGTGAATACCACGGTTATGGTAAGAAGCTGGACGAAGTTGAGGACTGGGTCTGCGACCAGGCGGCTGAGCTTTATGCCTCTGCCAAGGGCTTTAAGATAAACTGGCGGAGAGCCTGGTCTCAGGCAGATTTCAAATATACCCTGGAAGAGCGCCGGTATTCTCCCAAATATGTAGTCTCGGTAGCAGAAGGAAAGAAAGGCAAATGGGTCACTACAGTGGCAGCCGCAGTATTCATACTGTGAATGACTAAAGTTATAGACGTATCAAAAGTTCTTATTATGGTTAGAGATATAAGAGACCTGCCCCACAAGGGTTGAATAACCGCTATCCGAGGGGTGATTCGCTTGGCAAGAGGCCGGTCCTATCGTTATCTTTTTTGCCAGCGCGAACTTTCTGTCCCTCCCGGGCAGCAGCGGCGGGTATTTCGGGGGGACAGCCTCTCGGTCACGGAGCAGACATGAACGGGTTACCGGCAAAAATCTCGCCCCAGGGATACGTGGTCATTCACGGCCATTTTTATCAACCGCCCCGGGAAAATCCCTGGATCGAACAGATCGAAGTGGAGCCCAGCGCCTCCCCCTACCACGACTGGAATGCCCGCATCACCGCCGAGTGCTATCGCCCCAACGGCGTGGCCCGCGTCTACGACGGCCAGGGGCGGATCCTGGATATCGTCAACAATTATCAGCATCTCAGCTTTAATTTCGGGCCCACCCTCATCGGCTGGCTGAAGGAGCAGGCGCCGGACACCTATGCCAGGATCCTGGAGGCCGATGCCCAGAGTCTGGCGGCCCTGGGGCACGGTAACGCCCTGGCCCAGGCTTACAGCCACCCCATCCTGCCCCTGGCCAGGGACCGGGACCGGGAAACCCAGGTCGTCTGGGGTCTCAAAGACTTCGAGCACCGGTTCCGGCGGCCGGCCGCGGCCATGTGGCTGCCGGAGACCGCGGTGAATTACCCCACCCTGGCCACCCTGGTGGACCACGACATGAAGTTTGTCCTCCTGTCGCCTTACCAGGCCAAGCGTGTGCGCCCCCTGGCCGGCGGAGGCTGGGTCCCGGCGCCGGAGGCCCTGGACACCACCCAGGCCTACCGCTGCTTTTTGCCCGGGGCGGCGGCGGACGTCCGGAAGCGGCGCTTCATCGACGTCTTTTTCTATAACGGCGAGGTGGCCGCGGACATCAGTTTCGGGGACCTGCTTACCGACAGCTACCGGCTGGCGGCCCGGCTGGTGGACGGTTTTTCCCCGGCCGGCCTGCGCCCGCAGCTGCTGCACGTGGCCACCGACGGGGAGAATTATGGGCACCACAAGAAATTCGGCGAGCTGGCCCTGGCCCACGCCCTCACCCAGGTGCTGCCCCCCCAGGGGTTCCAACTCACCAATTACGCCGCGTTTCTGGCGCTGGCGCCGCCGAAAATGGAGGTGGAGCTCGCCCTGGGACCCCAGGGAGAAGGCAGTTCCTGGAGCTGCCCGCACGGGGTGGGACGCTGGAAGGAGAACTGCGGCTGCAAAACCGGCGGCCAGCCCACCTGGAATCAGCGCTGGCGGGCCCCGTTGCGGGAGTCCTTCGATTTTTTGAATGAGAAACTGGCGGCCATCTTCGAGACCGAGGGCCAGAAGTACTTCCAAGACCCCTGGCAGGCCCGCAACGCTTACGTGGACGTCGTTTTGGACCGCAGCGACGGCGTCCTTGATGACTTCTTCGCCGGACAGGGGGCGCCCAACCTGAGAAAGGACGACCGGGTAGCGGCCCTGATGCTTCTGGAGATGCAGCGCCACTCCCTGCTCATGTACACCAGCTGCGGCTGGTTCTTCGCGGATATCTCGGGGCTGGAGTCCCTGCAGGTGATCAAGTATGCCGCCCGGGCCCTGCAGTTGGGCCAGCACTTCACCACCGAGCCCCTGGAGGCCCCCTTTCTGAAAATCCTGGAGCGGGCGGTGAGCAATATTCCCAAGGAGGGCAACGGCCTCACCATTTACCAGAAACGGATCAAGCCCGCGGTGGTGGATTACCCCAAGGTGGCCAACCAGTGGGTGATTTCGTGGCTCAAAGACCGGGAGCGCCAGTGCCCCCACCATATTTACCACTACCGGGTGGAGCCCATGGACCTGGAGGAGAAGACCCAGGGCTCGTTGCAGTTCGCCGCCGGGCGTTTGCACCTGACCTCGGGCATCACCCTGGAGACCCGGACCCTGGCGTTTTTCACCGCGTTCTTGGGGAGCTATCTCTACCGCACCCAGGGGCAGGCCAATCCCTCGCCCCAGGAGTTTCTCGCCCTGCGGGAGGAGTTCTTCCGGGTCCTGGGTGAGACCCCGGAGGATTTGATCCCCCTCATGGTGCGGCGGCTGGGGGAAACCTACTACAGCATCCATGATATTTTCCAGGAAGAAAAACTCCAGGTCTTCCAGGACTTGTTGCGGCCCAACCAGGAAGAGGCGATGGAGGCGATTGCCCATAATTTTGGAGAAACCCGGCCCCTGCTCAAGGCCATGGCGGTTGAGGGTCTGCCCCTGCCGCGTCTGTACCGGGCCCTGGGGGAGATCACCCTGAACCGGCGCCTGGTGGAACTCCTGCGCCGCATGGAGCCGGACCCGAATTCTCTCTCCACTTCCGAGGAAATTCTGGAGGTGATCCAGGATGCCCAGCTCATGGGGTTGAAGCTACAGACCCATGAGGGGGCTGCGATCCTGGGGCGCATCCTGCACCGGCGCCTCCGGGACCTGGCCGACGCTTTTAACCTGGAAACCGTGACCCGCCTGAACGACTTTTTGAGTTTCGTGGGTCGGGTGCCTCTCACCCTGGAACTCACCGAGGCCCAGAATTTCCTCTTCGCCCTGATGCGCGACCGGTTTCCGGCGTTGGCGGCCCGGGCGGCCCAGGACCCCAAAGCCCAGAACCTGGCCAAGCAACTGGTGGCCTTGATGGAAACCGTGCATTTCAGCCCGGTGCGCTATCTGAAATTGTTGGCGTGAAAGGAAAAGAGGAGGTATCTTCCTAGTAGCACAGGCTTTCCAGCCTGTGGGCTTGGTAGCACAGGTTTCCAACCTGTGGGCTTATCGGCATAGGCTTCCAGCCTGTGGGCTTGTCAAAAGCATTACCTTTTCCACCGGCCAGAGGCCGGCGCCACTAATTGAGAAATTTTTTCCTGGTTCCCAAGTTCCAGCCTGGGAACGAGAATAATGTCACTTGGGAGGCAGCATGAGTCCGCTGGCGCGACTGGCTAAGATGGTTGAAGAATCCATCCGCCTCAAAGACCGTTTTTTTACCATGCACGGCGAACAGGTCCTGGCCGCGGCCGAGATGCTGGCCCGGGTCTTTAAGGCCGGGGGGCGGGTGCTGATTTTCGGGAACGGCGGGTCCGCCGCGGACGCCCAGCACCTGGCGGCGGAGTTCGTCAACCGGTTCCAGGTGGAGCGGCCGCCCCTGGCCGCCCTGGCCCTGACCACCGACACCTCGATCCTCACCGCGGTGGCCAATGACTATGATTTCAGGCAGGTTTTCGCCAAGCAGGTGCGCGCGCAAGGGCGGCCCGGGGACCTGGCCTGGGGCATCAGCACCAGCGGCAACTCCGCCAACGTCGTGGCCGGGCTCGACACGGCCCGGGAGCTGGGTCTCAAGACCCTGGCCCTGAGCGGCGGCGACGGCGGGCCCGTGGCGGCCGCGGCGGATTTAGCCCTTATCGTGCCCTCCCGGAACACCCCCCGGGTCCAGGAAGTCCATATCACCATCGGGCACGCGCTCTGCGACCTGGTGGATTACCTGCTCTTTCCGGAGAAATTCGGAGGATAGCGGTCAGCGGTTAGTTTTTAGCTGATTAGCCATGGCCGTAGCACACTTGGTAGCCGCAGGCTTCAGCCTGCGCTTGCACAGGCTGGAAAGCCTGTGCCACCGAACCAGGTAGGCGCCCTCGCCTGCCCATGGACCGCCGGGGGCGGCGGTTCGCCATTTTTTCAGGAATTACCTGGAGGCCGGATGAAAAAGCTCGAACCTCTTTCCCTGGACGGCATCAAGACTTATAGTTTGGCTGAGCGGCATTCCAAAGTCAGCCAGGCGGATTTCGGCGCGCCCTGGAAGAAAGGCGGCGGCTTCCGGGAATTTGTGGACCGCCTGCCCCGGATCCTGGCGGGCGAAACCCTGCGGCACGTGGCCGCGGCCTGGGTGCAGGCCCGGCGGCAGGGGCGGCCGGTGCTCCTGGGGATGGGGGCGCACCCCATCAAGGTGGGGCTGAGTCCCGTGCTCATCGACCTGCTGCAGCGGGGGCTGATCACCGGCGTGGCCATGAACGGCGCCGGCATCATCCACGACGCCGAGGTGGCCATGGTGGGCCGCACCTCGGAGGACGTGGATGAGGTCCTGGGCAGCGGGGCCTTCGGCATGGCCCGGGAAACCGCCGAATTTTTAAACGCCGCCATTGCCTGGGGAGCAAAGCTTGGTTTGGGCCTGGGCCAGGCGGTGGGACGGCGTCTGGTCGAGAGCGATTTCCCCCACCGGGACCTGAGCCTGGTGGGGATGGCCGCGGCCCTGGAAGTTCCCCTGACGGTGCACGTGGCGGTGGGCACCGACATCATCCACCTCCACCCGTCGGTTGACCCGGAAGCCCTGGGCGCGACTACCCACCGGGATTTTCGCCTCTTTGCGGCCTTGGTCAGCGAGCTCGACCATGGGGTCTTTATCAACCTGGGCTCCGCGGTGATCATCCCGGAAGTCTTTCTGAAGGCCCTCACCCTGGCCCGCAACCTGGGCCATAAGGCGTCGCCCCTGACCACGGTGAACCTGGATTTTGTGCAGCACTACCGGCCGCTCACCAATGTGGTGCGGCGCCCCACCGCCGGGGCGGGGCAAGGGCTGGCGTTGACCGGCCACCACGAATTAATGTTCCCCTTGCTGGCGGCCATGGTGGTGGAAGAGATGGAGGAGGCCTAATGTCCACGGAAATTGTCATTCTGGTTGAGGATATGCGGCTCCACGGTTACCTAAACGATTCCCCCACGGCGCAGGCGTTGGCGGACGCCCTGCCCATCGACGGCCGCGCCCGGCTCTGGGGTGAGGAGATTTATTTTCCGGTGGACCGGGTAGTGGCGGAGTTGGATGAGACCGCGGCGGTGGTGGTGCACGTCGGGGACCTGGGCTACTGGCCCACCGGCCGGGCCTTTTGCATCTTCTTCGGCCTGACCCCGGGGAGCGTCCCCGGGGAGATTCGCCCGGCCAGCGCCGTGAACCTGGTGGGGCGGCTGACGGATGACCCCGGTTGCCTCAAGCTGGCGCCGGAAGGCGCCCCGGTGCGGATCGAAAAAAAATAAGTTAAAATAAATTGGTGGCACCGGCATCTTGCCGGTGCGGCGCACAGGCTGGAAGCCTGTGCCACCAAAGGCGGCGGGCGCGGAGGCCCGCCCCACCCACCTTTTCATGTTTTACGGGTGGGCCAAAGGCCCTCGAGCAACTGCCCAGAATGCGCCTCGACTCCATGTCCAGTCCAGGCGCCGGGCCAGGAGACCAGCGCTTCCCGGCCCGACTCTCTATATCGCGAAGGAGAACACGGATTAATGCCCATTTTTGAATTTCATTGCCATAGCTGTAACCAGGAGTTCGAGAAGCTGGTTTTCGGGGCCGACCCGGAGGTGGAGTGCCCCCACTGCGGCCAGAACAAGGTGGAGAAGTTGATGAGCGCCTGTACCGCCAAGGTGGGGGGCAAGTTAACCTCCACCTCCAGCGGCGGCGGTAGTTCCTGCGCTGGCTGCTCTTCCGGTTCCTGCAGCACCTGCGGTTAAGAGGCGGCTTTGCCCAGGGACCTCAAAATCGGCACCCGGGGCAGCGCCCTGGCCCTGGCCCAGGCCCGCTGGGTGGCGGCGCAGATTTCCGGGCGCTATCCCGCCTGCCGGGTGGAACTGGTCATCATCAAGACCACCGGGGATAAGATTCAAGACGTCCCCCTGGCCCAGATCGGCGGCAAGGGCCTGTTTATCAAGGAGATCGAAGAGGCGCTCCTTACGGGCCAGGTGGACCTGGCGGTGCACAGCCTCAAGGATATGCCGGCGGAGATGCCGGAGGGCCTGATGTTGGGGGCGGTGCCGCCCCGGGAAGATTGCCGGGATGCCTTCATCTCTTCCCGCTACGCCGCCCTGGCCGAGATTCCCGCCGGCGGCCGGGTCGGCACCGGCAGTCTCCGCCGCCGGGTGCAGCTGCTGCACCGGCGGCCCGACCTTACCGTGGTGCCCTTGAGAGGCAATGTGGACACCCGCCTGAAAAAGATGGAGATCCTCAGGTTGGATGCCCTGATCCTGGCGGCGGCGGGGCTCAACCGGCTGGGGTTGGCCCATATTTATCGCGGCTGCGTGCCTGAATCCGACATGCTGCCGGCCGTGGGCCAGGGCGCCCTGGGCCTGGAGGTGCGCCTTGCTGATCATGACCTCCGGGAACTCTTGGCGTTTCTGGATGACCCGCCCACCCGTCTGGCGGTGACGGCTGAGCGGGCTTTCCTGGCCCGGCTGGAGGGCGGCTGCGTGGTGCCGGTGGCGGCCCTGGGCCGGGTGGAGGGAGACTCTCTCGTTCTTTCGGCCCTGATCAGCGACCTGGAAGGCCGGCGCGTTCTGAGGGATCAAAGGTCCGCCCCCGTGGCTGAGGCGGCCGGGTTGGGATCCCAAATGGCCGAAAGCTTGCTGGCGGCCGGCGGCCGGGAAATCCTGGCTGCCCTCTATGGCCGCTCTATTTAACTTTAAGAATTAACTTGACTTTCTTGTAATTCTGTTATAATTTATGACAACTAGATTTATTTTTTAATGGAATCGGGGGAGTCCAGCAATGCAGGCGAGAAGGGGGATAGCCTGGCTGGTAACAGTTTTCTGGCTGTTATGGCTCACTTGTGTCTCGGCGCCGGGTTTGGCCGCCGACTACGCCTTCAGATCGCTTCCCATTCTCCCCATTGAGG
>PEWM01000135.1:0-2539 GCA_002779455.1 Deltaproteobacteria bacterium CG07_land_8_20_14_0_80_60_11 | reverse complement strand
GAAACCCCCGCCTCCAGCCGGTCCAAATTTTATGGGTGTCCAACCCGGTTCGTCGCTGCAACTCCATAGTGAGGGGGGAGACACCCGAGTCAATCTGCCTCTCAATACCGAGCTCAATATCTCCATCCGGTATAACCGGGAACCAGGCCCCGCCGACCCGCAGCCACTCAGCAAATCACCGCTCTACATGAAATATGCCGTGGACTACCGCCTGCTGTCCAACCTGCGAGTGGGGCTCAACAGCTATCTGTACCGCCCTGCCGAAGAGGGCTTCCCGTTCCAACGCCCCATGGGTAATCAGCTCTTGGGCGTCGGTCCGGAACTCAAATACGACCTGGGACGGTGGAATTTCCTCTTAAAGAGCCAGTTGGAGAGCGGCAATCGGGACCAGGGCAAAGACCTGCAAAACTGGTTCCGGGTCTGGTATGCCTTCTAGCGGATCGTGCCGCCATCAGCTTTCCTCATAAAACAGATTTCCTAAATTTAAAATGAAGTTAATTGAGAACCCTACAAATAATTTCTGCTTGCCTGTCCGCCGGCGCCCGTGCGTTTTTCTGCGCCCCTGATTCCGGCCCGATTCCTGGAGCGCCGGCAACGTTTCCTGGCCCGGGTGGAGTTGCCGGACCAACGCCGCGGCCGCTCAAGGCGTCAAGATCATGGTTTTGCAAGAAAAAATCCAGCCCCCGGAAATTACCCTTGCGTCCCCCCTCCCCTTTGATTTAACATAATCTCGTGAAACCAAAATTTAACGGCCTACTCCTGGGGCGGTCATCGGGTTGATCTATGAATGCGGCGCTCAATAACAATATTCGTATCTTTACGGGCAATTCTGTCCCCGAACTGGCCCACAAAATCTGCGACCACCTCTCCCTGCCCCTGGGCCAGGCCATGGTCAGCGCCTTCAGTGACGGGGAGATCCGGGTGGAAATCGCCGACAATGTTCGGGGCCGGGACGTTTTCCTGATCCAGTCCACCTGTCCCCCCACCAACCACAACCTGATGGAACTCCTGCTCATGATCGACGCGGTGAAACGGGCCTCGGCCCGGCGGATCACCGCGGTCATCCCCTATTTCGGCTATGCCCGCCAGGACCGCAAGGTGGCGCCCCGGGTGCCCATCACCGCCAAGCTGGTGGCCGACCTTCTGGTCACCGCCGGGGCCCAACGCATTCTCACCATGGACCTGCACGTGGGGCAGATTCAGGGCTTTTTCGATATTCCGGTGGACAACCTCTACGCTTCCCCCGTCATGATTCCCTATATCCGGGAAAATTTTCAGTACGACCTGGCCATCGTGTCGCCGGACGCCGGGGGGGTGCCCCGGGCCCGGGCTTACGCCAAGCGCCTGGCAGCCACCCTCGGGTTGATCGACAAGCGCCGGGACGCCCCGGGCCAGGCCAAGGCCATGAATCTTATCGGCGAGGTCATGGGCAAGGAAGTGGTCATTTTAGATGATATCATCGACACCGGCGGCACCCTGAGCGAAGCGGCCGGGGTTATAGTCCAGCAAGGCGCCCGCAACGTCAGCGCCTGCTGCACCCACGCCGTGCTCTCCGGGCCGGCGGTGTCGCGGGTCGCGAACTCCCCCCTGCACCGCCTGGTGGTCACCGACACCATTCCCTTGAGCGAGGCGGCCAAGAAGTGCCCCAAAATCGTGCAACTGCCGGTGGCGCCCCTCCTGGCCCAGGCCATCGTGCGCATCCACCAGGAAGATTCCATCAGTTCCCTGTTTGAGATTCAGTTCTGATACCAATTTAACGTCAAACATAGAGTATTGAACTGACGGAAATATTTAGAGTGGAGAATTTGGTAGCCGCAGGCTTTAGCCTGCGCCTGCACAGGCGAGACGCCTGTGCCACCAAAAAATACAGACACCGCAGTCTTCTCATTTGAATACTCTACCTTTGACATCAAATTGGTATGATAAGCGACTGCTGAGGGCTAGTCTCGAACGCGGTAGGGGCGGGTTTCAAACCCGCCCCTACCATTTTTATCCCTCATTTTCTTGCTCAACACTACATTACCACAATCTCCTCCAGGCCGTCCCGCCAGCCATCCCAGAGGTAGTCGTCCAGGCGGCCCTGGGCGATGACCCGGAAGGCGTATTGCGCCTGGGCCGTGTAGAAGTCGCACAGCGGCGCCGGGGCGTCCAGGCGCCCGTTGATGGCATAGACCTCCGCCGGACAGGGCGCCCCGCAGAAGTGGCGCACGGCGCAGCGGTTGCAGGGCGCGAAGCCCTCCGTCACCCGGGTAGTTATCTGTTTGAACTGCGGGGTCGCCAGCAACTCCGGCACTGATTGTTCCCAGAGGTTGCCGCCGTGAAACTCCGGCAGGCCCAGAAATTCGCTGCACGGGGCCACTTCGCCATGAGCGCCCACCGCAAAGAAGCAGCGCCCGCCGCCGCAGGGCGAGATGTCGCACATGAGCCGCCGGGCCCCCGGCGCCACCAGCCCCAACAGCAGGTTGGCGAAGTTGCCGATGACGAGCTTTTTGCCCGTCTCCTGGGCCAGCTCATAGGTCCGGTCCAGGGCCTGGAAGAA
>PEWM01000197.1:27110-29785 GCA_002779455.1 Deltaproteobacteria bacterium CG07_land_8_20_14_0_80_60_11 | reverse complement strand
GTCCCTGAGCTTGCAGCCATTGCCTGGCCGGGTCATCTTCAGGCCCCCGGGCGATCTCCTTTGCCACCCCGGTTGGCACCACGATTTCTTCGGCCAAATACTGGAGTAGAAATAGGTGGTTAATCCTGCCCAAAACAATTAACGGAGAAGCGTTTACCACCCACTTTCTATGCATCTGCCGCTTCCCCGGCAAGCTCCTCAGGGGTCACCTGAAAGGGCGAGACCTTGAAACGATTGAGGGCCTCCAGAAACTCCTGACGGCTCACCCCGGCCAGTTCAGCCGCCTTGGATTGCGATATCATTTCCAGTTCATACCACTTCACCGCGGCGGCCAGGCGCAACTCTCCGACAAATTCGGTGGGGCTTTTCCGCAGCAGGGAAAAGACATCCTCCGGCAGGTCTATGGTAAGTTGTATGGTCATGTTAGGGCTCCTTTCCCTCTATTCTAACCAAATTCTCAGTTATTGGGGAGAACCTGGAAACACCTGATGCCTCCCTCTATTGAATGGAATAGCTCCGGGCGCGCCTGAAGCATTTCCGGCATGACAGTGAGGATTACCTGCTTCATGAAACATTTTGAGCCTTTTCACCGGCAACATTTTCTCTTTACCTTTGCTGCCTTGGCCAGGGATAGGGGTGGGCCTTAACGGACTGATAATTGCCGTTCAGGGCCGGTTCCAGGAGAACGATGGCGGCCAGGCGGCGGGCCATGTGGGTAACTTCGTCAATCTCTTCCGGGGTCAGGGGGCGGCCCAGGAGTGGTTTTTCCCGGTAAGAGAGCCATTTCTTAATGACTTGGTAACCCCCGATGTAACAGCCCCAGACCTTGGCCGGGATGTTCCGCCAGTAGGCCACCTCTTCAAGTAAACGTCGCAGGTGATGTGAACGGGAAAGCCATACGAGACCACCGATGGCCAAGTAAAAGGGACCCACCTGGTTAATAAATGCACTCGTGGTCATCCTCGGACCTCAGGTCGCTACCCGATAGCCGTCGGCCGGGACCAAGGGGTTTCGGCCTGCCGGCACCAAAGATATGCGGGGCAGGCCGAGCAATCTCTGCCAATATTCTTTTCACTCTCTATATCTGCATCTTAGCATATCAATTGTCCGGCAGCCGGTGTGAAGTCGCATCTTCGTCGACCCAGTCCTCTTCCTCCCAGGTCATGCCGCCTCGGCCGGGCACCTTGCGCGTGGCCCCGGCCCGGTAGAGCAGGCAGCTTTTCGGGCCATAGCAGAATGCCTCAAAGCGGTACTTCTTCTTGGAAGGATTCCAGTGGTCGACAATGATTTCGACCGGCATCCTGCAGCCCCACATACAAGTTGAGCACTTGGATTCGTTGGTCTTCGTGTCCAGGCGTCGATGGCCTCGGCGACGATACGCATCCAGATCGGGCGGCACTCCATGAACCGGTGGTGCGGAAGGAAGCCCGGCATCGGCATCCTTGTCGACCTTGATCCGGCTCGTCTTCTAGAACCCGGCGACCTCAAGTCGTGGATCATCTACTGGAACTGAGAGGCCGCTCAGTTCCATGCCGGCTCCAAACTGGTGCTTCTCGTGCGCCCCTTTTCCGACGGCGACCAGAAACTCCCCGGTCTCATCCCCGCACGTTCCGTTTACGCGGAGTACATATCCGTGGTAGCTGTGTTGTCGTTCATCGAAGGAGCGCGTAAGGCGAATCCGGGGTTGAACAGCCAAAAGACGGCCAGACCAGGCCACCTCCTCCATATCCGCTTTCGCCTTTGCCATCAACCTTCTCCCGACCTGTCCAGCCTTGCCCTTCTACTCAACCTGTACGCGCCCCGTCAGGCCGAGATCTTCGAGTATTTGCATGAGATCGTTCTCGAAGCTCCGCGCCAACTGCCCCTCGACAGTCACGGAAAATTCAATCCCGATCTTGAGGCCGGAGCCGCTCCGCAACTTCGGCAACACCTTCGTTCCCAGCCGGTTCCAGATCTCGGGCGGAACGTCTCCGGAAATACGGAACGTCCTTTTGGCAGCGCCTGTCGCAGGTTGCTGCTCACGCTCCGTACCCGGTTCAGGGGTCGGCACGGGCTCAGGTGTGAGGCCCGGCTCCGGCACACCACCCGGCACGGGCTCCGGTGTGGCCTTGACGGCCTTCGCCTTGGCCTTCAAGAGCAGGAAAACGCCGGACTCAAAGGTGACATCCGCCGGGTCAGTAAATTCGTTGAACAAAACGCGCTCATAACCGCCAGCCGGCTTCTGGCCGGAAGCCAGCCCGAAGTCGCCCCTTAAAACGAACTCGACGATCTTGCCCCGCAGAATCGCGTCCGGGTCTAAGAGGCGCGTCAAGGAGCCGTTCAGGAAGCTCTGTCGGAGGCTCGCCAACGGCCAGGCGCCGGAATCTTTAAGCGCCGGGGGCCAGTTCCGCTACGCTCGCCTGCCCTCCGTTCCGTGCCCCCTGCCGGCCCTCCCTGGGGGAACTCATGCATTCTGGTTTGCCTGGCTTCTTCCATATGCTTTTCTCCCCGCCCTACACTAATTTACCATAGGGTGGGTGTCTCATTCATGTTGACACAGAGGGCAATGCCGAGCGAGTACGCTTGAAGGCCCAAGCGCAGGAGACGTCCGTCGCCTTGGTAGGTAAAACCGGCATCGAGAATGGTAAGCCCTTCAAGGTCGCGGACGCTGAGCGTGACCTTGCGGAAACGCTCGG
>PEWM01000197.1:15359-27055 GCA_002779455.1 Deltaproteobacteria bacterium CG07_land_8_20_14_0_80_60_11 | reverse complement strand
CTCCACGCGCATGGGCTCGTTGAAGAGCGAGCCGGCTACGATACAACTTTCGCGTATTGGACAACTTGAAGTTGTCATCATTTCCCAGCTTTACCGCCATTTTCTTGGCGGTTGTCGCCGGCTCCACCCGACTTCACCCGTGCCATGGGTCCCCCACACTCGCCGCATTCGGAAGAGGGTTTTTTCCTTTTTCACCATATGACTATCTGGCGGAAACTGTCAATATTTCCGAGAAAAAGCCTAAACTTAAGGGATTGCTGAAGTTTGTATCGCCCCCGGTTTTCTGGACACAATTTATTTCTACCTGTGGACGTAAGGCCTGGCCTGCGAGGGGCTGCTGCAATCGGGACGGTGGCATGCCTGTGGCGTCGGTTGAACCCTGGCTTATTTAATCCACAACAGGAATCCCGCAATGAGGATCAGAGCCAGTATGGGAATAAGACAACCCATGGCTGCGCCAATTTTGCGCTGCCGCCCCGACCTGGTCAAAGGGATGCCGATTTGCCGACTGATCCTCGCCTTGGCCTGGGAGATACCCAGGAACCGTTTCCAGGAAAAACCACCTTTATTCATGATTGCCAGCTTCCTTCCTAAGTTTGGGACACTCCCACCATACCACAAATGTTCCCCAAAAAGAGAACACCATTATCGGTTGTGGGGGCCAATTCCCCTAGTTTGGTCCGTTGCGCCGCTTTAAGGTGCCGGGCGAGATAGCCGCGGGGCCGCCGGGGCTGAGTCTGCCTGGCCCGCGCCAGTGAGTGCTTCGAGAAGTGGAAGCCGAAATCCAGGGGAAAGAGATTGCCGGGGGTCAAGATGGCCAGGACCAACAGTTCGTAACCGCTGACGCTTTTGCCCCGGACGTGATCATAGACCCAGGTGAGGTTTTCCCGGCAACGGCCCCGTTTGGGCAGGATGGTGGTGTCCAGGATCAGGCAGTTATCCGCGGCGCTGCGGTCCCAGCGGAGGCGCCGGCCCAAAAACAGGATGACCCGGCGATAGAAAGCCCCCCAGCTCCATTCGGCCTTTTTAAACCGGTAAAACAAAAGGTGGCTCCTTTTCTGTGGGTTTTGATAATTAATTCCATAAGTTATCTTACCACAGATCGGGAGCCGCTTCCATTGTTATTATCAACTATCTAATCATCATCAAGTATCGATGCGCCATTACGTGGTGCGAAAGATGAGATCAGAATTGATTTTTTTTTAAAATTTTGTGCTATCATGCCTCTCACGCAAAGCTTGGGCTTCGAGACCAGGGTCATGGTGAGAATTTGCCGCCAGCCCAAAGATCTCAAATGCCGCTTTGAGACGGAAGCAGGTTAGCCTGCTGCACAATCTCGGATAAGGAGGCTTTCATGACCCTGAGACGTACCCTTACCGGCCTGGCACTCGGTGTGATGGCCCTGGTTCTGTTCATGGGCTGTGTGGAATCGGGCCCGCCGCCGCCCCTGGTGGTGGTGGAAACTCCGCCGCCTGAGCCGCCCCCGCCGCTTTACTTTGTGAACACCTCCAGCCTGGCCCTGCGGGAAGGCCCCACCACCGCCGCGCCCCAGATCGGCACCCTGCAGTTCAACGATGAAGTGGAGCTCCTGGACACCAGTTCGGGCTGGGCCCGGGTGTATGACCTGCGCCGCAATATGGAAGGCTGGGCCTCTATGCGTTATTTGCAGGCCGTGCCGGCTGACCGGCCGCGGTCCGTTCCCAAGCGCCGGGCGCCGGCGCCCAAGGCGCCAGCCAAGCCCGCCGCACCCCCCAAGGCCATGTAATACGGTTTTGGGTTTTCGGTTAAAAATTACGACTGGTCAATGAGTTCCGGGGCGGGTTGGTTTGATTTGTAAGGGAACCTGGCATAAGGGCGGTTCTTTCGGGCCAGGGCGGGGAGGGAAGTTCGCCGGGTGCGGTCGCGCCCCGGCGGTGAGCCCCGGGGCTGCTTAGGACTTGAAGAGGGGGGGAACCGGTCGGTAGGCCAATACCGGGGCGTGATACATCACGTCCCTGCCTTGGCGCTTATCGCATCGGGGTCAACTCGGGGTGAATGCTCATCAACCAGGCCGGAAATCTCAACTTCCGGCCTAGCTGATTTCAAACGGGGGCGGGGGAACGGCCGGGTTTCTGCCCTCTCCCCTGCCCTGCGGCCCGGTTATCGGCCCACGCCTTTACGGCTGGTCCGGGATGCGCAGGATCTTCATGATCTGGCGATGGTAGTAGGCCGACCAGTCGGCGTTGCCCATCATGCCGAAGCGGATCTTGACGGTGGTGATCTCGTTAGGCCGGGCGATCAGCTCAACCTTGACCGTGGTGCCGTCTTGGGTCGACGCCAGGATCTTGGACTCCGAGGGTGTGCACATATCCGAGGAGATCTTTAAGTTCAGCTTTTTTGCGGCTCCCATGGCGGCGTTGAAGGTTTCCTGCATGGGCCGGGGATAATCCTTTTCCATGGTGCCTTCTATCCACTTATACGTCCCCAGGGCCGCTAGCCCCCCAACCCCCATGAGTAGAGTCGTGACACAACCCGCCGCCATCGCCATGGCCACCAGGACCGCCGCCAGTTTGAGCCGCCGTTGCCTCTGCATGGTTTCAGACCTCCCCCTGTTTTTCCGTCTTATGCCACGAATCAATCGGCGTGTCAAGCCGCCTGGCCCCTGGCCCTGGCCCCATAATCGCAATAGGGCAACAAGGGGCAGTGGGGACAGTCGGGTTTTTGGGCAGAGCAGACCCGGCGACCATGGGCAATCAGCTGATGGGAAAATTTCACCCAGCGCTCCTGGGGCACCAGGGGCATCAGGTCGGACTCAATCTTTACCGGGTCCTTCTGGCGCGTGAGCCCCAGGCGCTGGGCGACCCGGCCGATGTGGGTATCCACCACGACGCCCGGGATGCCGAAGGCGTTGCCCAGGATGACGTTGGCCGTCTTGCGGCCGATCCCCGGCAGTTTTACCAGGTCATCCAGGGAAGCCGGCACCTGCCCGCCGAACTTCGCAACCAGGTCCCGGCAGAGGGCCTTGAGGCTCTTGGCCTTCTGACGGTAGAAGCCGGTGGGGTAGATGGCCTGCTCCAGGTCCGTAAGGTCGGCTCTCGCGTAGTGGGCCGCGGTGGGGTACTTGCTGAATATCGCCGGGGTGACCTGGTTGACCCGAATATCGGTGCACTGGGCCGAGAGCACCGTGGCGACCAGCAACTCCAGGGGGTTGGTGAAGTCCAGGGTGACGTGGGCGTCGCCGTAATACTCGTCCAAAAGCTTCAAGATGGGGCCGATCTTCTCGGCTGGGTCCATGGAGGGCCTCCTCACTTAAGGTCGCGGCATCGACCCCGGGAACCCGAGATCGTTGAGGAACCGGTTGGCCACGGGGACACCCTGGCCATCAACGGGTGAGCTTTCTTCGTACATGCCGCACCAACTCCTGGAATTCCGGAATCTGCAATTGTGACACCATGGCGGCATAGAGGCCCATGCCGATGGCGATCACCCCGGCCAGACCCAGGGCTTTCCCCGCCAGACCAGCCCCCAACCAGGCGGTGGCGCGGGGGTGAAGCCAGGATACGGCCAGCCCCATAATCACGCTGGCCACGGCCACTTTGCCCAGCGTGAGGACGAGACCGCGCACCTTAAGACCTGAGAGTTTGCGGTAGAGCACCGCCGCCAGGAAGAAAAAGTTCAAGATCACGCTCAGAGACGTGGATAAGGCGATGGCCCGGTGCTGCAGGGTTGCCAGGGTGAGGTGGATAATGCAGAGGTTGGCGGCCACCGTCACGAAGGAGCCCAGCACCGGTATCCGGGTGTCATCCAGGACATAATAAACCGGCACGACGATCTTGACCCCGGCAAAGGCTACCAGTCCCAGGGAGTAGAGGGCCAGGGCCGCGGCGGTCTGCTGAGTATCCACCGCGGTGAACTGGCCGTGCTGATAAATGAGCCCAATTATAGGCTCGGCCAGGAAGATCAAACCGCAGGCCGCCGGCAGGGTGACCAGGATGGCCAGGGACAAAGAAGATTGCAGGGCCTCCTGGAGGGCGGGCAGGTCCCGGTTGGCCGCGTGCCGGGAGACCACCGGCAAGGTGGCCACCATCAGGGCCACGCCGAACAGGCCCATGGGCAGATGGAACAGCCGGTAGGCGTAATTGAGCCAGGAGAGGCTGCCCTGGGCGCAACTGGAGGCATAGAAGGTGTTGATGAAGACATTGATCTGGGTGGCGGAGAGGCCCACCAGCGCGGGCAGCATCAACTTGATGACCCGCAGCAGTCCCGGTTCCCTGAGATTAAGGACGAACCTAAGCCTGAACCCCACCCGCCACAGCAGCGGCAACTGAAACATTAGCTGTAGAGAGCCCCCGACCAGGGTACCCCAGGCCATGCCGACGATGGGCGCCACCCCGAACCGGGGGGCGGCCAGAGAAAGACCCACGCCGGCGACGATGGAGCCCAGGTTGAAAAAACTGGAGGCCAGCGAGGGGACAAAAAACTTGCCCTTGGTGTTGAGGACTCCCATGGCCAGGGCCGCCAGGGACACCAGGATAAGGAAGGGAAACATGATCCTGGTCATCAGGGTGGTGAGTTCCAGCTTCCCCGGGACCGTGCTGAAATCCGGGGCCATAACCCCCACAATCGCCGGGGAGAACCACATGCCCACCGTGACCACCAGGCTCAGGAGCAGGGTGGAGCAAAAGACCACGTTACTGGCCAGCTGCCAGGTCTTCTCCTGCCCCAGGCGCTGCTCGTAATCGGTGAAAACGGTAACGAAAGCGGAGCTCAAGGCCCCTTCGGCAAACAAGTCCCGCAGCAGGTTGGGAATTCGGAAGGCGACGATGTAGGCGTCAAAGGCAAAACCCGCGCCAAAGAGTCCGGCAAAGACTTGTTCCCGCACCAGCCCCAGAATCCGGCTAAAGAGGACCGCAAGACTGACCGTCCCTGCGGCCCGGGCGATTTTTCCCGTTTGGCTGGCTGAGTTTTGGGGCAACGGTTACCCCGAGCGTGGGAGGTGCGGCGCCAGCCGTGGGCGCCGCTTCCAGGCCTTGGAGGCCAAAAATTTCAGGTGTCGCGGTACGTGGCGGATCACTGCGGTTGTGGGTCACCCCGGAGCCGGGCCGCGGCCCCCGGGGTTCTATCCGGCATCGGCCTGCCTGCCTTGCGGGGCAGAAGTCCGGCTCTTTTTCTTGGCGCGGCTCTTGGCGGCCACTTTGTCCTTCTTGGACGGCGGGGCCGGGGCTTTCGTGACCTTGGCGATTTTGCCGGCCTTATCCTGGGAGGCTATGGCTTGCCGCTTGGGGGCAACCCGGTCCGGCCTGGGTTTGGGAAGCTTCTTTCCCGGTCCTATCTGACTGGTGGGCGTCTCCGGATGCAGCAGGGCATAAGCCGGCTGCTCTGATGACCCCTGGTTCGAGCTTTTGACCGGCGGATATTGGAGACGATCGACCCGGTCCGGCCACCCCTCGGCATACACGGTCCCGAGAAACCCGGCAAGCTTCAGCCGCTGATCATGCTTGCCGGGGTAGAGGCAACACCAAACCATGAGCCCCACCCCGGCGGTGACCCCACCCACCAAGGTAAGCCGGCTAAGCTTGCGCCAACGGCTTCGACTGCGGACATAACCGCCCTGGCGATGAAACATAAAGGAAAACAGGGCGTACATCCCATAAGCCCATAAAATTACAGCTAAAGTTGCAAGCACCGGTTCTCCCCCAGCGAAGGTTGTCAAAGCATAACAATAATATTTTTTCGAAGTCAACCTTTTTCCCGCGCCCCATATCAAGCGGCAGTTTGCACCCTGTCATTTAATTGACAGAGAAGGCATTTTGGGGTATCTTTTAATAACCGAGGGAGATCCTTAATGAAACGGTACAACGCTTCCATCCTGGTGGTGGATGATGATCCGCCCCTGCTCCAAAGCCTGAAAGAAATCCTGGAGGCAGAGGGCTACGAGGTAACGACCGCCGCCGATGGGGAAAGCGGCTTGCGTTGCTTGAAGGAGCAAGCCTTTGACCTGGTGCTGAGCGACCTGGCCTTACCCGGCCTGGACGGCATGGCACTGCTGGAATATCTGGGGCGGGAGGCGCCGGCGTGCCCGTGCATCATTATCACCGGCTACGGCACCATCGCCAACGCCGTGTCCGCCATGCACCAGGGGGCCTACGATTACTTCACCAAACCCGTTGATCCCACCGAACTCCGGCTGGTGGTGGCCCGGGCCCTGGAACACCGGCGCCTGAAATGGGAAAATCTGCACCTCAAGAAACAGCTCCACCGGCGGTACGGGTTCGCCAACATGGTAGGCGCCAGCGACGGCATCACCCGGGTCTTCGACCTGATCCGCAAGGTGGCGGACACCGACAGCAACGTCTTGATCCTGGGCGAATCCGGCACCGGCAAGGAACTCATCGCCCACGCCATTCATTATAACAGCACCCGGCGGGAAGGCCCGCTGATTCCGGTCAACTGCGCCGCCATTCCCGAAGAACTGCTGGAAAGCGAGCTCTTCGGGCACGAACGGGGCGCCTTCACCCACGCAGTGCGCACCCGCATCGGCCGCTTTGAGCTGGCCAACGGCGGCACCGTCTTTTTGGACGAAATCTCGGAGATGAGCCCCGGCCTCCAGGTGAAAATCCTCCGGGTCCTGCAAGACCACTCCTTTGAAAGAATCGGCGGCATCAAGACCATCCGGGTGGATATCCGGGTCATCGCCGCCACCAACCGGGACTTGGAAGAACTGGTGCGCCAGAACCGGTTCCGGGAAGACCTCTTTTACCGCCTCAATGTCATCCCCATCCGGGTGCCGCCGCTCCGGGAGCGGGTCTCCGACATTCCCCTGCTCCTCCAACACTTCCTCCAGCTATTCAGCCGGACCAAGAAAAAGCCTCTCAAACGGGTCAGCCCTGAGGCCATGGACCTCCTCCGGCAGCATCCCTGGCCCGGGAACATCCGGGAACTGGAAAACCTCATGGAACGCCTGGTCATTCTTACCGAAGGCGAGGTCATTGCAGTATCCGACCTGCCCGAGAGATTTCAGCGCCTCGTCCTCCCCGCTCAGGCGGGGACGGTGAAATTTTCGGAGCGGGGCATTCTTTTTACCGATGCGGTGCAGGCTTTTGAACGGGACCTGATCCTCCAGGCCTTGCACCGGAGCAACTGGGTGAAAAGCCGGGCGGCGAAACTCCTCCACCTCAACCGCACCACTCTGCTGGAGAAGATGAAGAAGCACAACATTCCCTCCACCCCCGACTTCATCCCCCAGCCCGAGAGAATCTTGAAGAAATCGGCCTCATAAGGAAGAGGGTTTTGGCACTCTCCGAAAAAGGCCTCAGATCAGCCCGCGAAGCGGGGGGGCCGCCGCCGGTTGTGGCCCGACGTGAGATATGGTAAGATAAGTGGCATCCTTACAGGAGGTGACGATATGGCTGAAGGCTTCCCGGCCAGCCGGCGAGAGGCAATCCTGGCGTTCCATTTTGCCGACCGGGTGAAAGCGGAACTCCTGCTCGCATCCCGCCTGCTGCACACGGTGACCCAGATGGAGGGACTGGAACGGGAAGGGGCCGGCCGGCTCTTCGTGGATTTTCTCAAGGGCCTGGAGCAGGAGGTCAACCTGGTGCAGGCGCAGATCAACGACCCCGACATGATCCGGGTGCGAACGGTGATGACCGGGCTTATCGGCATGGCGGACGCCAGCATGTTCGCCGACATCCAGTCCCACCTCACCTGGATGATCAGCGCCATGGCCACCTATGCCCAACGGGCCATGGAATACCTGGTGAAGGACAAGCTGTTGTAGGCCGACAACCCCGCCAGGCTGCCTGAAGAGGGACGTCGCTCGCCATGATCGTCAGGGCAGCCGCACATGAGCCTTTGGCTCACCCGTAAGTCATGAAAAGGTGGTATTGGCCGGTGGCACAGCCTTTCCAGGCTGTGCAAGACTAACCTGCTACTTTGGCACAGGCTGGAAAGCCTGTGCCACCGATTTAAGGAACTTTTCGTAACAGGAGCGCATGAGCCTTTGGCTAACTCCAAGACTATGAAAAGCAAAGATAATGAGGATGGTGGGCAATACCCACCCTGATATTTTTCCCTGACCCCTGACCCCTGACAACTGACAACTGTCCTCAGCAGAGACCCCTACCGGTCAGCCTGCCGGCATCCGGCCTTGGCGTCAGTTGGCTCCATCCGCACCACCTCTGCCCGGCGCCTCTTTCCGGTACCGGCCTTGAGTAATCAGCTCCCACCCCAAATTTTCCCCTAAACAAAAAATCTTCAGATACCGATAAATAAAATTAACGATGGTGTTAGGGAGGTTGCCACCTCCTGATCATCTATCTCCATAACCATCTGAGCGCCGCTTCATCCTCACGGCTCTCTTAAGGGAGGCACTTCGTGGCCAAGCGGAAAACCTGCGCCAAACCGGATGAGGTTCTGCGGGCCCGGGCCAAAAAATTTCTGGCCAAACCCGGCCCGGAACTGGACAAGATTCCCCCGACCGAGATTCAGAAGCTGATGCACGAGTTGCAGATACACCAGGGCGAGCTGGACATGCAGAACGAGGAGCTGCGCCGGGCTCAGGGGGAAGCCGAAGCCGCGGGGGCCAAATATGCCGACCTGTTCAACTTCGCCCCCATCGGCTATTTCATCTTCGACCGGCAGGGGGTAATTCTGGAGGCGAATCTCACCGGCGCCCGGTTATTGGGGGTGGAACGGGGCTCCCTCCTGCGCACCCCGTTCTTATCCCACGTCGGCCCGGCATTCCGGCCTGAATTCACGGCTCACCTGGAAAAGGTTTTTGTCACCCAGGTCAGACAATCCTGCACCTTGCAGTTGGCCACCCAGGCGGGCGCCGTTCTGCAGGTGGCGATGGAGAGCATGGCGGTTGAGGGTCCAGGCCGCGGTCTCCCCCAATGCCGGTCTGCCGTCAGCGACATCACCACCCGCAAGTTGGCGCAGGAAACCCTCAACGCCTCCGAAGCCAGTTACCGGGCCATCTTCGACAGCGCCAACGATGCCATCTTTATCCACGATGCGGCCACCGGCGCCATCCTGGATGTCAATCGCAAAATGGAGGAAATATACGGTTATACCGCCGAAGAGGCTCGCAATCTGCGGGTAGAGCAGATCAGCTCAGGCCAACCGCCCTACACCCAGGACTATGCCCTGACCCGGATCAGACAAGCGGCCGCGGGTGAACCCCAGCTTTTCGAATGGCTCTGCAAGGACAAAAACGGCCGGCTCTTCTGGGCGGAGGTGAGTCTCAACCGCGCCGTCATCGGCGGCCAGGAGCGCGTCCTGGCTATAGTCCGGGACACCACCGCCCGCAAACAGGCCGAGGAGGAAATCAACACCACGATCGCCTTTTTAGAAAATACCATTGCCTCCTCGGTCGACCCCATCGCCATCGTGGACGAACACGGCCGTTTCACCAGATGGAATCAAGCGGCGGCAGAGGCCTATGGCTATAGTGCTGAGGGCCTCGCCAACCAGACTGCCTTTGATTTATATGCTGATAAGCAAGCCCTGGGGACCATGCTGAGCCAATTGCGCCGGGACGGGTTTGTCCGGGGGTATGAAATCGACATGCGCAAAAAGGACGGCACCATCGCCCCCTTCAGCCTGTCCATCGGGTTGTTCGGGGATGAGGACGGAAAAAGCATTGGCAGCGTGTGCGTGGCCCGGGACCTGAGTGAAACCAGAAAGTCCATGGCAGAGTTAAGTCTCATGAATGGCAGACTCCAGGGGCTGGTGGAGGAAGCCGAGAAGCGCAACCGTGAACTCACCCTGATCAACTCCATGACGGAAAAGCTCCAATCATGCCTCTCCCTTGACGAGGCGTATCCTCTTATTGCCCGGCATGTCCAGGCCTTATTTCCGGCCAGGTCAGGGGCCTTGTTCATCCAGAACCCCACCAATAATCTCTTGGAAGCGGTTTCGACCTGGGGAGATGCCGTGGCGGGGGAACTGGTCTTTCCTTCCACTGATTGCCGGGCCCTCCGGCGCGGCCGGAAAAACTTGGGGGGCGGCCTTCGCCGGGAGAGGCGTTGCCGGCACGTGCCCCCCCTGCAGCCGGGCAATTATTTGTGTCTACCTTTGCTGGTCCACCGCGAGACCCTGGGACTGTTGCATATCCAGGACCTCAGCGACATAACCCAGGAGCGGGCTGAGCCGCTTAAAACCCTGGCGGTGACCATCAGTGACCACATCTCCCTGGCCCTGGCCAATATCCGGCTCAGGGAAACGCTGCGCCACCAGGTGGTCCACGACGTCCTGACCGGCCTGTTTAACCGGCGCTACCTGGAAGAGACCCTGGAGCGGGAGATTTACCGGGGCCGGCGCAAGGGCGCCTCCCTGGGCCTCATTATGCTGGACCTGGACTACTTCAAGCATTTCAATGACACCTTTGGGCACGAAGCCGGGGACAACCTGCTGCGCACCCTGGGAAAATTCCTGGCGTCGCAAGTGCGCCGGGAAGACGTGGCCTGCCGCTATGGGGGAGAAGAATTTGTCCTGATCCTGGCGGAGGCCTCTCAGGAGATTGTCCGGCAACGGGCCGAAGACATCAGGCGGGAATTTCCGAAGCTCCAGGTAATGCATCGGGGCCAGATGCTGGAGAGCGTCACGTTGTCCCTGGGAGTGGCCATGTTCCCGGACCACGGCGCCACCGGCCGGGACGTGCTCCGGGCCGCCGACGACGCCATGTACCGGGCCAAATTCCAAGGCCGCAACCGGGTGGTGGTGGCAGAGGGCAGGGTGCACCACATCCCTGACAACTTGACCCAACCGGCACTGGTTAAAAGTTAGCGCCGGAATTGCACCGGTGCCATGACAATCTTACCGGTCACCCTCCCCTAACGTTACTCCCGGGGCACCAGGCGGTAGACCTCGATCAGGGGCACGCCCTGGGCCTCGGCCATCCGGCGGCAGGCCTCGTACTCCGGCAGCAGCCGGCGGCGGCCGCCGTACTCCATCACCTTGACTTGCAGCGGGCCGTACGCGGTCTCGATGGTTTCCGGCCAGCGCCGGGCCGTGACCCGCTCCACTTCCAGGCACCTCACCCCGAGGGTGGTGGAGTCGGCGAACAACCGGGCCAGCAGCCCTTCCTTGGCCGCCAGGGGGGCGATAACGGTGAGGCCCACTCCGGGGCGGTGCTTCTTCATCTGGATGGGGGCCAGCGCCACGTCCAGGGCCCCGGCGGCAAAAAGGCCGGCCATCAGGGGCTCGTACCACTCCGGGTTCATGTCGTCCAGGTGGGTTTCCAGAACCAAAACTTTTTCCCGGAGGCCCGGGGCGTTCGTTAAGGGCGTCCCCAGGAAGAGACGCAGGAGATTGGGGTGGCCCGGCAGATCCCGGCTGCCGGCGCCGTAGCCGACGGCCGCGAGCGTCATGGCGGGGCAGGGCTCGCACCGGACCTCGCAGGCCTTCAGGATCACCGCGCCGGTGGGGGTGATTAGCTCCCCCGGCAGGTCGGTGCCGTAAACCGGCAGGCCTCGTAAGAGCTCCAGGGTGGCGGGGGCCGGGTTGGGCAGCCGCCCATGGCCGGCGGCGATCATGCCCCATCCCATGGGCAAAGGGCTGCAAAAGACCCGGGAGATTCCCAGATACTCTAAGCCGTGCGCCACTCCCACCACGTCAACGATGGTGTCCAGGGCCCCCAGTTCGTGGAAGTGGACCGTTTCCAGGGCCTGGCCGTGAATCCGGGCCTCAACCTCCCCCAGGAGACGGAACATTGT